>CAUYZA010000048.1:0-12808 GCA_963577225.1 Dehalococcoidia bacterium
GCGTTGGCTCGCGATGGGACGGAGACCCCGGAGATCGCCCATGGAATGGGGGCCGTTAAGACTCGAACGAACCGCCTGTGACCGACTTGAGCGAGCCTTAAATCCGTCGGTCCGGGGCTCGAATCCCCGAGGGCCCACCACACCGATTTCGGTCGCGGGTTTCTACTCGACGTAAAGCGCCACGAACAACTGCTTGCAATCGTGTCGGTCCAACTCGCTTGCTTTCGAGTCGAAGCAGAGCGTCCATGGTGTCGCCGAAGGGAGGCACCAATGGAGCCCGAATCGACGATGCCGCCAGGCCCCCGCACGAATCGCTCGACGAGGCCATCACTGAGTACCTCATGGCGTGCGACGTGGAGAGCAAGAGGCCGCGCTCGATCCAGGCCTACGAAGAGACGCTGCGCGTTTTCCGGCGGGTGGTAAACCCGCGAGGAGCTGCCCGAACGGGTAGAGGTCTGGGCCGCCGCTCACGTCTACCGGTTCCTCAAGTCGATTGCGGAAACTGACGTTTCGTTGGAAACACGCCACCGCTGCTTCCGCGAGACCCGCGCCTTCTTTTCGTGGTGCACCCGCATGGACTACACGACCAAGAACCCGTTCGCTGGCCCCCCCAACGTCAAGGTCGTCCAGAAAGTGATCGAACCCTTCAACGAGGAGGAGATCGCCGCGTGATCTCGCCGGCGCTGCCGCCTCGATGGGCGCGCACAAAGTCCTCGATCTCGGCGCGGGTGCAGATTTCACCTAACCGCTGCTTGAGGTACTCGAGTGCTGGAGACTTGATCGAGGGTGTCCGGGGGGCCACGCGCTACGCTCCCCTGCGGCTGGCAGTATGCTCAGGAAAGAAAGATATCGTTTTAGTTCAGCGGCTGTTCCCCGCCGGCGCTCACTGCAGCACGCGGGCGAAGGCGAAGCGCTCGATCTCCGCGTCGCTGTAGCCAAGCACGGTGCCAAGGACTTCGTATGTGTCCTCGCCGATCAGTCGGGCGCGGCGCAGCGTGCATGGCGCTTCGAGAAGGCGAAATGCGTGTTGGGGGGCGTGGTAGGCACCTAGCGTCGGATGGTCCAGCCTTTGATAGAACCTGCGATGCCGCAACTGCGGATCGCGTTCCAGAAGATCGCGCCCTGTCTGGACCACACCCGCGGGCACATCACTGCGCTGGAGCGTGTCCATGACGTCCCTTGCATCGTGTCGCAGCGTCCACTCTTCGACGTGGGCATCCAGTGCGTCCTCATGGATCTTGCGGCCGACGAGCGTGTCGAACGCCGATGCGTCGGCCCAAGCTGGATTACCGATGGCCTTGCGAAAGGCCCGCCACTCCGCTTCAGCTCCCACCGCGATGGCGCACCAGCGGTCACCCCGGCAGCGATAGACGCCGTGGGGCGCAGCGTCCGGTTGCCGGTTGCCGGTGCGGCCAGCCCCCCGGCCGTTAGCCGTGTAGTCAAGCAGCAGTGGCGCGAGCCAATGGACGGCCGTCTCGTACTGCGAGACGTCGAACGCCTGACCGCGGCCGGTGCGTCGACGGTAGTCGAGCGCGGCCAGCAGCAGCGGCACGTTAAAGCGCGGCGCAATGAAGTCCGTGTAGGCGCTGAGGTATCCCGGCTCGCCCTCGGGCCACCCGGTCAGCTCGTTGAAGCCGGCCAACGCCGCATAGTGCCCACCGCCGCCTTTGCTGGCGTGGTGCGGCCCGGTCTGCCCCTGGCCACTGCAACTGAGCACGATCGCCTGGGGGTTGATCGCGCGAACGTCTTCCGCGCCCAGCCCCAGACGCTGCATGGTGCCGGCCGCAAAGTTGTCGAAGACGACGTCCGCCCAGCCGACGAGGCGCTTGGCGATCTCCAGCCCTTGGGGGGAGCGGAGGTCGATTGCAATGGATCGGTTGCCGGTGCGGACTTGGGCGTAATCACCGCAGCGTTCGGGGTCGGGCAGGTCGCCTTGGAACGGGCCGGAGAGTCGTTGGCCGTCGATGCGGATGCTGCTCTCGACGTGGATCACGTCGGCGCCAAAATCGGCGAACGGCTTCATTGTCATCGGGCCGACCATGAACCAGCTGAAGTCCGCGATCTTGATCCCCGCCAGTGGGGCGGCCGTGGCCGGCGCCAGCGTCGAGGCAGCGGCGCGAGCCTGGCTCGGCAGCGAGCCGACCTCGGCCAACACTTCGGCGGTGTGCTCGCCGATTCGTGGAGCGCGACGTCTGACGCTGGGCGGCGACTCGGTCGCGTGGGCGAAGGGGCCGGGATAGCGGATGGTCCGGCCCAGCTCCGGGTGTTCGATCTCACGCCAGAACTCGCGGGCGGCGAGTTGAGTGCTCTCCGCGGTTTCGGCCGTGGTTGCGGACGGGTAGAGCGAGAAGCCGTAGTCGATGGAGGCTTGGTAGAGCTCCGCCTTGGCGCGGCCCGCGAACACAGCGGCCATTGGCGCCCGCAGGCGCTCCCAATCGCTCCCGGTCATCTCCGCCGGGCGCAGGTTGTCCCAGTCCATTCCCTGGAGCTCTCGGCCCTCGTCAATCGCAGCCAACCAGGCTAGGAAGCCCGCCTGGCGCCGGGCGGCGCCCGGTCCCGCCGAGCAGATCCAGAGCACCCAGCCGTCACGACAGCGCCACATCCACGGCAATTTGGCGGGGACCGCGAGTTCGCCACGCTGGAGATCGCGCCCGTTCATGTCCCAACTGGCACTGACTTGGAACACGCTGCGCGCAGCGGCCTCCTGGATCGAGACGTCGACATGCTGACCGCGTCCGGTCCGCCGACGTTGCTCCAGCGCGATCAGGGCGCCGATGGCGGCTTCTCCGCAAGCGCTCAAGAACGTCTGGGCGTTGTCGCTGACCTGTGCGGGCGGCCGCGCGGCCTCGCCGGCGATGGACATCGAGCCGCTCAGGGCCCAAGCCACGAGGTCCGGCGCGCGATAGTCGCGGTAGGGGCCGTCTTGGCCGAAGGGCGTGATGGAAACGAGCACGAGCTCTGGGTTCGCACGTCGCAGGGCGTCGAATCCCAGGCCGAGCCGGTCCAAATAGCCCGGCGAGAATGATTCCAGGACGAAATCCGTCTGGCGGGCGAGCTGCAGCAGGCACTCCCTGCCCGCGCTGTCTTCGAGATCGAGCACCAGACTGCGCTTGTCCGTGTTGAAAGCGAACCAGAAGAGGCTCTTTTCCGGGTCCGGATCGTCGCCAACAAAGGGGCCGCGTCGCCGAGAAGCGTCGCCGCCTGGCGGCTCGATCTTGACTACATCCGCGCCGAGATCAGCGAAGAGTTTCCCGCAGGCCTGGCCCTGCTCGCCGGTGAGGTCCAGCACGCGATACGGGGAGAGCATCCCCACTCCGTCCGTCACGCGGCACCGCCCGCGAAGACCCGCGAAAAGATAGCGACCACTGGCGCGTGCATGCCGCTACCAGGTGTCGATGTTGGGCCGTCGGCCCCGGCGGATGGGATGGGGGTTCTCGCAGGCCATGAGACTGCGAACAAAGATCCGGCGCGTGGCGGCCGGGTCGATGATGCCGTCGTTCTCGTGCACTGAGGACGAGTTGACGCCCTTCCCTCTCCGATACGCTTCCGCGACTAATTCTTCGTAACGCGCGGCGCGCTCCTCGATGTTCTCAATCGCCGCCAGCTCTGCCCGCTGGCCCAGGCGGACCGCCGCCTCCAGGTTCATCCCGCCCAGCTCGGCCGTCGGCCAGGCGAGCGTCCACATGGGCGCGCGGGAGCTTCCAGTCTGCATCGCCTGTGCCGCCAACCCGTATGATTTCCGAAGGATCAGGCAGAACTTCGGCGTCTGGACGTTCGCCAGCGTGACGAAGATGTTGTTGCACTTTCGCGCCAGTCCGGTGCGTTCGACGTCCGGCCCGACCATCATGCCGGTGGTATCCGACAGTACGAGGATGGGGATGTTGAAGGCGTCGCAGAGTTGGGCGAAGCGGCAGAGCTTATCGGCGCCGGGGCTGTCGACGGCGCCCCCGAGATGCTCGTTGTTGTTAGCGATGATACCCACCGGGTGCCCCTCAATGCGGATCAACGCCGTCACAATGCCGATGCCGAATTCGGCCCGCAGCTCCAGGACCGAGCCGTCGTCGGCCAGCAGGTCGATCACGTCGCGCACCTTGAACGTCCGCAGCCGGTTCTCCGGGATGACATGACGAAGCAGGCGTTGATCGGCGCACGCCCAATCGTCGATCGGGCCCTGAAAGTAAGAGAGGTACTTTTTCGCGGCGGCGATTGCCTCGTGGTCGTCCTCGACGATGATGTCGACCGAGCCGGCCGGGCCCAGGTCCGACATCGGCCCGATCTCCTCTGGCTTGAACAGCCCCAGCCCGCCACCCTCGATCGTCGCCGGGCCGCCCATGCCGATATTCGCGTCGCGAGTCGCGATGACGCAGTCGGTGATACCCAGGATGGACGCGTTTCCGGCGAAGACCCTCCCAGCGGTGATCCCGACCGTGGGCACCGTGCCGCTGAGCTTACCCAGCATGTCGTAAGTCGGAACCCATTGCCCGGCGGCCGAGATGTAGCTGAAGTCCGTGTCACCCGAGCGCCCCCCCGCGCCCTCAGCCCAGAGGATCAGCGGGGTCGCCTGCTCATCCGCGAGCTTGATGACGCGGTCGGTCTTCTGATGGCCCATCATGCCTTGCGTGCCCGCCCAGACGGTCTCGTCGTACATCGCGATTAGGGTTGTTGCGCGCTGCTCATCGAACTGATCGCGGTTGACCGTCGCGATGCCGGTGATCATCCCGTCACCCGGAGCCCGGCGACGCATTTCCTCGTCCGACATGATCATGTGACGCGCGGGTAGCACCAGCTCGCCCAACTCGAACCAGGACCCCTCATCTATCAGCTCCGCTAGGCACTCGCGCTGGGTCATCTTGCCCTTGGCGTGGCGCTTGTCGACCCACTCCTTGCGATTCCCGTCCGAGCCCATCGCCTGCAGCTCGAAGAACTCCTGCAGCCGCACTGGGATGTAATCGAGGTCGATCTCCTGCTGCTCCTCGACGATCGCCTCGCCGACGTCGGCTTCCTCAATGAACGCGAGGGTGTGCCCCTCATAGACCACGTCGCCCGCCGTCACCGTCAACTGGCGGAGCAGGCCGCCGACGTCGGACTTGATGATGTGCTCCATCTTCATGGAGTCCATCACGAACATCTGCTGTCCCTCACGGACCGGGTCACCCTGCGCCACCGTGACCTCGAGGATCGTGCCTTGTAGCGGAGACCGGACTGGTGTCGTGTTGGGGGGGCCGATAATCTCCGGGGTCGGCTGCGCCCCGGGCGCCGTTGCCACGGCCGTGAGCTGGCTGTCTCGCGTCCCCGAGCCTTCGCGGAAGTAGTTAAGTCCGGCGAGCGGATCCTTGCTATCGATCTGCGCGCCGGCGAGGCCGGAGGAGGTGTTCCCTCCGGCGCCCGTCGGCGTCGCATCGGCCGGCGTGACAAGATCGGCGACGTTGTCTTCGACCCAGCGGGTGTAGACGCTCCCGCCGGCAAAGTCGGAATGATCGAGCACGTGGGAGAGGAATCCGAGGTTGGTCTCAACGCCCGTTACCTGGAACTCGTCCAGAGCCCGCCGCGCGCGGCGCAGGGTGTCGGCAAAATCCGCTGAGGCGGAAGAGGTGACCACCTTCGCCAGCAGCGAGTCGAAGTTGGGGTTGGTGCTGTAACCGGGGTAGCCGTACGTGTCGACGCGGACGCCCGGGCCCGACGGCGGTTCGAACACTGTCAGCATGCCGCCGGCGGGCCGAACCTCGCCGTCCGGCTCCATCCGCTCCATGTTGACCCGGCACTGGATAGCGTAGCCACGCGCGGCCGGAACGCTCTCTTGCTCCAGCTCCACGTCCCCGAGGGACGCACCAGCGGCGATGCGCAGTTGCGCCTTCACCAGATCGACGCCTCTCACCTCCTCGGTGACAGTGTGTTCGACCTGTAGGCGTGGGTTTGCCTCGATGAAGGCGAAGTCGGCGTCGTTCCTGTGGTCGACTAGGAACTCGAAGGTACCCAGGCTCAAATAGTCGACGGCTGCCGCCATGCGAACCGCCGCGGCGGTAATCTGATCGCGACTAGCGTCGCTTAGCCAGGGACTTGGAGCCAGCTCGATCACCTTCTGGTGCCGGCGTTGCAGGCTGCACTCCCGCTCGCCCAGATGCGCGACGCCGCCGTGGCCATCACCGATGACCTGCACCTCAATGTGCCGCGCACGGGGGGTCAGCCGCTCCACGAAGACGGCGTCATTGCCGAAGGCGGCTCCCGCCTCGGATTGGGCGCGCGCGTAGGCCTCGCCGATCTCGCCGGCGTCCGTCACGACGCGGATTCCCCGCCCGCCGCCACCAGCGATCGCCTTGATGACCATCGCGCCCCCGTCGCCGAGGGATTCGAAGAACGCGCGCGCCGTGGCCAGGCTGACCGCGCCGGCGCTGCCGGGGAGGACGGCTACGTCTTGACCGACCGCCAGGTTGCGCGCCTTCGTTTTGTCGCCGAAGAGCTCCAGCGACAGTACCGACGGCCCCACGAAGGTGATCCCCTCCTCCGCGCAGCGACGCGCTAACTGCGGATTCTCGGCCAGGAAGCCGTAGCCCGGATGAATCGCGTCGCAGCCAACGGTCTGTGCCGCCCCGATCGTCGCTTCGATGTCCAGGTATCCCCGCACGCCGGTACCTGGCAACGCCAGTGATTGATCAGCGCGGCGAACGTGAAGTGATGCCGCATCATCCGACGAGTAAACCGCAACGGATGGGATCTCTAGATCGCGCGCGGCCCGCATGATGCGGATCGCGATCTCACCGCGGTTCGCCACCAGGAGCTTCTCGATCGGCATGGGTTCACTCCTTCGTCTACCACAAAAGTATGTCACGGCGCGGGAAACGTCTCTTGATCGGCCAAGTCCAACCGGCCGCGCGGGCTGCATCCGGAGATGATGCCACCGCGCAGGTCGGCGCCGCCAGAACTGTCGAGGTCGATGAAGCTGGCGTTGCTGCCCTCGCCGGGGCCGGACCCGAACAACGACAGCACCACCGGCGATAGGTGCTGTCCGGGACAGGTGGAAGTGCTCCTGATCCCTTTCGGAGATTACGTCCTTCACACTCAACGGGATTCCGCCGCCACCGAGGAGGCCGCAACCCGCACGAGCGATGTAGCAGCGACCAGCGAGCCCGGCTGGCCGAGCATTCGCATGGGGCAACCTTGGCCCGTCTCTATGACGCTGTCAGATAGCCCACGCTGCGCGTCGATGCGCACAGGCCTGAGCTGTTGCACAATCGAAGCTGGTTCCGGCCCAGCGAAGGATCAAGCGCATGACTGTGAGCAAGCTCCTGGTGGCCAACCGCGGCGAGATCGCGATCCGCGTGATGCGGGCGGCGGCCGAACTCGACATCGCGACCGTCGCCATCTTCTCCGAAGACGATGCGCAATCCCTGCACGTTCGCCGGGCCGGAGAGGCGCACCCGCTACGCGGAAGCGGCGCCGCCGCCTATCTCGATATTGAACAGATGGTCGCCGCTGCGCAAGAGTGCGACTGCGACGCAATCCACCCCGGCTACGGCTTCCTGGCCGAGAACGCCGCGTTCGCCGCGGCCTGCGCCGACGCCGGCCTCGTCTTCGTGGGACCGTCGGTGGAGGCGCTCCAGCTCTTCGGAGACAAGGTGCACGCCCGCGCCCTCGCCCTCGCAGAGCAGCAGGGCATCCCCGTGCCGCCCGGCAGCGCCCACGCCGTCAGCTTGGAGGAAGCGCAGGACTTTTTCGCCGCGCTCGGGGACGATGGCCGCATGCTCATTAAGGCCGTCGGGGGCGGCGGTGGCCGTGGTATGCGCGTGGTTTCGGCTGCGGACGAGATCGTGGACGCCTACGCCAGGGCGGCGTCGGAGGCGAGTTCCGCCTTCAGCAACGACGCGCTCTACGTGGAGCGGTTCATCGAGCGTGCCCGCCACCTGGAGGTCCAGGTCATCGGTGACACGACCGGCGCAGTCAGTGCGCTAGGCAAGCGCGAGTGCAGCGCCGTCACCGGAAGTTGATCGAGATCGCGCCCAGCCCTTCGCTCAGCGTGAGGCTGCGGGAGGAGATCATAGACGCGGCGGTCCGCGTCGCGAAGGCCGCCGGCTATCACAGCCTCGGCACGATCGAGTTCCTGCTCGACGAGGAGTCGCAGGGCGACTTCGTTTTCATCGAGGCGAACGCGCGTCTGCAGGTGGAGCACACGGCGACGGAGGAGGTCCACGGCGTCGATCTGGTCCAGGCGCAGCTGCGCATCGCTGGCGGGGCGACTCTCGCCGAACTCGGGGTCAACCATGCCCTCGTCGCGCGCGGATACGCCATCCAAGCCCGCGTCAACCTGGAACGTATGGAGCCGGACGGCAACGTGCGGCCGGCCGGCGGCATGCTCACCCTCTACGAGCCTCCCGCGGGTCCAGGAGTCCGCGTCGACGGATACGGCTACGCGGGGTACGCCACCAACGCCAACTTCGATTCGCTGCTGGCCAAGGTCGTCGTGCACTCCAGCTCGGAAGACTTCCGCGACGCGGTCAAGCGCTGCGAACGCGCCCTCGCGGAGTTCGAGATCGGCGGCGTCGAGACCAATCTCCCCTTCTTGCGTAACGTGGTGGCCCACGGGGACTTCAGCCAAGGTCTGGTCTACACCCGCTGGCTGGCGACCACGTCGCAGAGCTCGCGACGCTCGATGACCCGTCCCCCGACGCTGCCGAGAGGGGCGACGGCCAGGCGGGTGCCAACGTCGATCTGCGTGACCCCCTGGCCGCGCTGGAGTTCTATCGCCAAGGGCAGGGCACTCGGCCCAGCGGCGCCGCGCCCCAGACCGAGGTCGCCGGCCCGCCCAACACTGAGCCGCTGGGCGCGCCGCTGCAGGGCACCGTGACCGAGATCCTCGTTGCGGAGGGCGATGCCGTTCGCGAAGAGCAGCTCCTCTTCGTCATGAGCGCCCTGAAGATGGAGCATTTGGTCAAGGCCGAGATCGGCGGCGTCGTCCGGCGGGTAACTGTGGCCGTGGGCGACACGGTGTACGAGGAGCACCCCCTTGCCTTCATCGAGCCGATGGACGTTGGCGAGGCGATCGTCGACGCGTCGGTGGAACTCGACCTCGACCACATCCGGACCGACCTGCAGGCCGTCTTCGACCGGCGCGCATTCACCCTCGACGAAAACCGCCCCGAAGCGGTCGAGCGGCGCCATAGCAAGGGCCGGCTCACGGTTCGCGAGAACATTCGCCAGCTCATCGATGAGGGGACCTGGACCGAGTATGCGCCCCTCGCGATCGCGGGACAGCGGCGCAAGCAATCCCTCGAGGAGCTGATCCGCAAGACCCCGGCGGATGGGCTCGTCGCCGGCATCGGCTCCGTCAACGGCGACCTCGTCGACGAGCGTCGCGCCCGCGCGATGTTCCTCTCTTACGACGACACCGACTTCGCCGGCACGCAAGGCTTTGTTGGCCACGCCAAGACCGACCGCATGATCGAGATCGCCAATGAGCTCTCGCTCCCCCTCATCTTTCACGCCGAGGGCGCCGGCGGTCGCTCCGGCGAGACCGACCACGGCGAGGGACACGGCTTCGGCGGTGACGTCCGTACTTTCGAAAAGATGGCCCAGCTCAGTGGCAAAGTTCCGATGATCGGGGTCATCGCGGGCCGGTGTTACGCGGGCAACGCCGCCATTCTCGGCCTCACCGACGTCATCATCGCGACGGAGGATGCCCTCATCGCGATGGGCGGGCCCGCCACAATCGATGGTGCCGGCATGGGCCTCTTCCTGCCGGAGGAGGTCGGTCCGATGTCGGACATCGCGCCCGCCGGCAGCGTCGACATCGTGGTCAAGGACCAGAATGAGGCGATCACGGTCACCAAGAAGTGTCTCGCCTACTTCCAGGGCCGAATCGAGCATTGGGAGTGCGCCGACCAGCGCGAGCTGCGACACGTCATTCCCGAGAACCGCGTGCGCAGCTTCGACGTGCGCCGGGTGATCGAACTTCTCGCCGACAAGGATTCCGTGCTGGAGCGACGCCCCGAGTTTGGGATCGGCATGGTGACCGCCTTCGTGCGCATCGAAGGCCAGCCTTACGGCCTCACCACCAACAACAATGAGTACATCGGCGGTGCCAGAGACAGCCCCGGCTCCGACAAGGTGGCCCACTTCTGGCAGCTCTGCGACACCTGGAACATCCCCATCATCTCCCCGGTCGACATGCCCGGCATGATGGTGGGTCCGGACGTCGAGAAGACGGGACTCATACGGCACTGCAGCCGTCTCTTCGTGACCGGCGCCAACCTCGAATGCCCGCGCTTCAGCGTGATCCTGCGCAAGGGCTACGCGCTGGGCTCCATGGCCCAGCTCACGGGGAGCGCGCGCGCCCCTCTTCACCGTCGCCTGGCCCACCAGCGAGCATGGCGGCATGAACCTGGAAGCGGGCGTGTTGCTCTCCCACCGCGAACGCCTCGCTGCCATTAAGGATGTGGACGAGCGGACCGCGGAGTACGAACGCCTCATCGCCGACGCCTACGTGCGCGGCGGCGGTATCAACGTCGCTTCCACCTTTGAGATGGACGATGTGATCGATCCCGCCTAGACGCGGCGCTGGATCGCGGAAGGGTTCAAGTCTGTGCCCGATCCCGGCCCCCTCCGTCGTGGCCGGCGCAGCTTCCTCGATTCTTGGTAGGCGGACCGCCCCAGCGCCCGGAACCCTGGCTCTTGAACATCACTGGCGGGGACGCAACAGACGGGCCGGGATGCGACACACTGATGATCACACCCGCTCGCGTACTTCGGCTCTGACGGTGGGAGGTTCGAGTCGCTCCGGTCGCGCCACCCGATTCTCCCGAAACATCGGCTTTTCGGGCACTGTCCGCCCGGCCTTTCGGTCGCTAACTTCTTGACGAGCCCTATTCCGACATCAGCCAGCCAACCACCTGCTCCGCGAAATCAGCCCGCAGCGCCGGTATGTGCGATCCGCCCACGATTGTCCAGAGTTCCGCTCCCGCCCCCGCCTCACAGCCCGACGCGTAGACCAGTACAACCGTGTCTTCCTCCGGTAAGAACCGATCGAGGTCCTGCCTCACTCCTGCCTCCGGTGACAGTTCGCAACCCCCACGCCGGGCCCAACGCTCCACAACCTCAAGCGCGCTGGGGAACCCGCCGAGCCCAGGACCCAAGCTTGCTGTCCCGTCGATGTCGATTATCTGATCCTGATCGCCGTGAATTTGCAACACCCGAAGTGGCGAGGCATCCTCGCAGACCGATCCGTCCGCGAACTCCGAACCGGCAAGACTCACGATCGCTGCAATCGGTGCGCCATCGCAAGCCAGCCGGTACGACATGAACCCCCCGTTTGAATGTCCGATGACCCACACGCGCTCCGCGTCGATTGCGTATGCACCTTGGGCTTCCCCGATCAGTCCCACTAAATAGCTGACATCGTCGCCACCCACCTTATAGATGTCGCAGCAAGCATCGGTCGCGTTCCAAAACTGTGCCCCGCTTCGATCTCGGCGCCCCTCGGGCAAGAGCAGTAGGTAGCGGTCCGTATCGATGTGGCGCGAAAAGCCCATGTACTCATCTTGGCGGGCCGACGTCGAGGTGTAGCCGTGCAGCAGCAGCAGCAGTGGCAACGGTGCCTCTCCGTCGTAGGACGAAGGGATCCGCAGCCGCGCTGGTCGCTGCCAGGCCTCACCCAACATGACCGTTTCCCCGGCGTCGGGGTGCGTGCTGCCCTTCTCCCCCTGCCCAACTTTCACGCGGGCCGCAGCCTCCTCACCGAGATCGCGTGACTCATCAACGTCGCTGGACACCTGGGATGGGACCTCGGTCGCCTGTCCCGCGGCCTCCTCCTTCTCCTGCTGCTCGCCCGCTGGCTCGGCCGGCTGCTCGGGGCCAGAAGAGACGGCTCCATTCCCATCGTCTGGTGCGCCCCCGCTACACGCCGTCAGGAGCAGCGCGCCGATGAGGATCGTCAGCAGACCCACGGGGGTGAGGCGTCTGTACCGGGAATTCAGTCGCATGCGGGCACGGTAGCGAACGTCGGAGGCCGGAGGTCGCTGTCCCTTACTTCTTCGCGGCCGAAGCATCCCAACCCCCTCAAGGGGGGAAATGGCCTCGCACCACAAACACGTAGTGCCCGCCTTCGGTACGCCGAGTTCCACGGGGCTGTGGCATTCCGATGACGCACGAACGGATCGCCGTCGCCACAGGGGCGAGTCGGCAATCGGCCAGCGGCGAGCTCGGTCACCTGCGGAAGGACGCTCTCGTCGGACCTGCATCGCTGGATCGATCGAGAGCCGGGCCCGGGATGCAGCGTGACGGGGGTGTGAAGCACCACAAGCCCCCGTGGGCTAGTAGGCGGCCACGTCCGGGCAGCCGAAGTCCGGCTTCGCCCGTTCCTGCACACCCAGCAACACGAGGCGCAGCCCAGCGATCACCGACTCGTGCTGCGCCTCATCGAGCGAGCTCAGCAGTTCCCGTAGCCCCTCCTGGTAGGTGGCGAAGGCGGCGTCAAGCATCTTCCCTCCTTGCTTGGATAGCCGCACGACGATGTGTCGCCGGTTCGCCCGGTACTCGAAACGCTCGACCAGCCGCCGCGTCATCAGGCTATCCATGATTTTGGTGACTCGGTTCCGGTTCAGCAAGAGGTGCTCAGCGATCTGCGAGGGAAAGAGGGATTGCTCGGCCCCGCCTTCCAGCCGCAGCGTCATCAGCAAGTCGAACTCGACGGGCGTGATGCCGATGCCGGCGAAGCGCTCGGCGCGGTCCTCGTCGAGGTATTTGGCGATCCGGATGAGTAGCTTCTATCATCGTTCGCGTTAGGGGAGCGGAGTTTCATACGATCGTGATCGTTCTCATT
>CAUYZA010000049.1:0-12779 GCA_963577225.1 Dehalococcoidia bacterium
CGCCTGCACTACTGGAACTGGGCGCCCACCGCCACACCCCCGCGCACGCGGCTGCTCCTACTCCATGCGACGGGGTTCCATGCCCGAGTCTGGGACCAGGTCGTGCGACGTCTGCCGCCTACCTGGAACTGCATCGCCCTCGATCAGCGCGGCCACGGGCGGAGCGAGTCCCCGGCGGATCCGGACGCCTACGCTTGGTCCGAGTTTGTCGACGATGCCGCCGCTTTCGCCGACGCGCTCGACCTCAAGGGCATCTTGGGCCTGGGTCACTCGATGGGCGGCTTCGTCATCGCGGGCGCGGCGGCGAAGACACAGGGCGACTTCCGCTTCCGTGGACTCGCGCTCGCCGACCCGGTTCTGATCGACGACCAAGACCCCGCCCGTCGTCGTCCACTCCCACCGGCTGGCGCGCCCCCGCGAGACAAGGCCGCCGACGCCCGCGAACGGCGCCCGAGTTGGCGGTCGGCCGCGGCGATGTTCAAGTCCTATCGCAAGCGCCCACCATTCGACACCTGGGACGAAACCGCTTTGCACGATTATTGCGACCACGCCCTCGTCAGCGAAGGCACGGCGCCGTTCGCGCTCGCCTGCTCCCCGGAGATCGAGGCGGCCACCTTCGCCCGCACGATGGACACCAACCCCTGGCCCGGCATGGCCCGGCTCGGCATCCCCGTCGCGGTCATGCGCGGGATCGGCGACCACGGACTGCCCTCAACCACCAGCCCCCGCACCGCCAGCGCCACGCCCCACGGCTATGACGTGCCCATTCCCGGTGTCAGCCACTTCATCCCGATGGAGCGTCCGGACCGCGTCGCCGACGAAGTCGGCCGCTTGGCGCGCCGGCTCAACATCCTGGGCTAGCCCGCTCCTGAAGGATCCAGCACTCAGGCTAGATCCGGTTCGAGTCGCAGCGTGTGCGCCGCGGCCGCGCGCACTTGGACCGGGTCCGTCGCCAGCGGCCGCGTTTTGCCGTTCGCCCAGTCGTCCAGCAGATCGTGGTGGTGCACGTTGCCACGCCGCTCGCTCTGGCCTCCGGCCAGGATGAACTCCGCGCTGGGCGGGTCGCTCAAGTCGACGATCAGGCGCAGCGCCGGGATCGCGGTCACCGGCGCGAAGGGGTCACCGCTCACCGGCCCGGCCTGAAAAACGGTGTTGCCATCGCCGCCGAAGGCGATCGGCCCCACGTCGAACAGGCGCGCCATCGGCGGCGCGTCGTGCAGACCATGGCGCAGAGTCAGCGGGTGACAACGCCCCCAGCCCCAGCACGCCGGGTCCTTGCCCAGACGATCCTCCAACAGCGCGACACCATCGCGGAACGCCTGCGTCAGCACCGCTTGCCAGATCGCCGGACCCGATCCTTCGGTGCCAGCCGGAGTGAACCAGTCAACGGGTGTCTCGTCGAGGCAGCGCAAGACCAGCGACGCGCCCCGCGCGGTCATCATGTTCAGGTTGGGGATGGCGTGCGCATCGCCGCCGAAGAGCTTGGCGGCGTGGCCCAGCTTGCCGTGGATCACGGCATCGAGCAGGCGGGCGAACGTCGACGCCGCCACCGCGGCCGGCATCGATCCGAGATCCATCACCCCGTCCCAGGCGGCGACCGCAGCCAGCAACTCCGTCTCGCGGCCGGGCAGCGCCTCGATCGACACCATGTGCTCGCGCAGCCGCAGCAGCGGAATCGAGGTTCGATCGCCCTGCATGACACGCGCCGTGTCGGGCGAATGCGCCGGCTCTACCCGCAGCATCGCGCCGATTCGGCTGGCCCGGAACTCATCCAGGAACTCGCCGTCGAAGGGCAACTCGGCGGCGGGCGCCGGGGCGTTGTTCGCGCTCCAAACCAGCCCGTCCTCGGGATCGAAGGTGTGCGGCAACTCGCTGAAGGGGACAAGAGCGTCCTCGTCCAACGGATCCAGCAGCCAGCCCGCCTGCGGTAGCCAGGCCTCACCCGGCGAACGCGCCGGCACGTCGCCGCTGGTCTGGATCCCGATGTGTCCGTCAACGTCTGCGTAGGCGAACGTGAGGTTGAAGTCGTGAAAACCGGCGATCGCTTCGCGGAACTCGTCAATGTTCGCCGCGCTGAACAAGCCCAGCAGCCCCGACCCGGCGGTCGTCGGCAACAGGATCGATGAGCGCAGCGCTAGCGCCCGTTGGATCCCGGGCAGCTCCGGACTGACGATCGGGCCGTGTCGGGTGATCCGCACCTGGACCTCTTCGGAGCGCTGGCCGCGCACCTTGATCGTCTCCGGCACGATCTCCGCTTCGGCCCATCCGTCCTGGATGCGATAGCGGTTCGACCCCTCCTCGAACTCTTCAACAACGACATCCTGCAACGATGCCAGACCCGCCGTCGGTCCCCAGGCGATGCGCCGGTTGAAGCCCCAGATGATCCCCGGCAGGCCGGGCAGCGTCGCCCCGGCAGCAGTGAAGTCCGGACAGTCGAGATGCACGAAGTAGCCGTTGGCGGGGAAAATCGGAGTGAGGTGGGGATCGACCGCCAGCAGTGCGCGACCGTTGGCCGTGTGGGCGGGAGCCACCGCCCAGTTGTTGCTACCCAGGCCCGGTGTGCCGAGGAATGTCCCTGCCTGCGACGCACGGGCTTCCGCAATCGAGTCCGCGAGGGCAGCGTACGGCGCCCCCGGTGGAGCGATGACGGGGCCCGCTGCCGGATAGCCGGGGTCAACGGCGCTGAGCGCCTCCAGTCCGACTTCCTCCAGCACCCTCGCGCGCACAACCTGCATCTCCCAGGCCGGAGCCAGCATGAACGAGAGCATCTTCGCCCAGCAGACCGAATCCTCTCCCTGCCATGGCTCCGGCTCGAAATCGAGCACGCGGAACTCGAGCGAGCGCGGGGTCTGGTCGAACGCGGCGTTGATCCCGTCCATGTAGGGCAGGAAGCCCATCTGGATCTTGGGCGCCATTTTGGCCCAGGCCTCCACCCCGGCGCGACGCAGCCCCAGATGCCGCATGAGACGGTCGGTCGGCAGCCCCTGCGGCCCGACCGCCTCGGCCAGGCGCCCACTCACGACACGGCGATAGAACTCCAACTGCCAGCCGCGGTCCTGACCGTGAACGAAGCCCAGCCCAAAGATCGCGTCGTCCGAGTTGGTCGCAAAGACGTGCGGTACGCCGTTGGCGTCGCGTACGATCTCGATCGCGTCGTGGACGCCGTCCACGCGGGCCACGCCGTCCAGTTGGGGGCCGAGATCGGACCGCAGCTTGTCTCCCACGAGCGCTCCCACGAACGATCGCGCTTGGGCCAGCTGGAAGCGCACCATGTTCCAGCGCTGCTCCACACGCGTGCCCAGAGAGTCGGCGGTAGGTTCGTTGGGGCTCATCTGTTGCGGATTGTATGCGAGCTTCGCGCCTGCGGCCTCCCACACGCGGCTACCCAGACGGCTGATACCCTCGCGCGAAACTCGCTCCTGCTCCGGGAATACCGCGAACGGAACCACCACGATGGAACTCGGCCTCGCAGGTAAAGCCGCGCTGATCACGGGCGCCTCCGAAGGAATCGGCAAATATTGCGCGCTCGCGCTGGCCGCGGAGGGTGTGCACGTGGCGATCTGCGCTCGACGTCCCGACGTGCTCGACGCCGCCCGCGCCGAGATTGACGCGGCGGGGCCCGGCAAGGCCATCGCGTTCGCCACCGACATGGGCGACGGAGACGCCGTTCGCACCATGGTCGACGATGCCGCCTCCCAGCTTGGCCGCCTCGACATCCTGATCAACAACATGGGCGCCTCGTTGCGCGGCGAAGAAGACGACGTCTGGCAGCAGATGTTCGAGCTCAACCTGCTGGCAGCGGTACGAGCGACAAACGCCGCGCTGCCGCACCTTAAACAAGCGGCCGCTGCTGCGGATGCCGCCGCCGTGATCCACGTCGGCTCGATCTACGGTCGCGAGGCGGGTGGCGCGACCGGCTACCAGACGATGAAGTCCGCGATCCACAGCCACGCCAAGTCGCTGGCGTTGCAATTGGCCCCGGACAACATCCGCGTCAACGCCGTCGCGCCGGGCTCGATCGCCTGGCCCGGGAGCAAGTGGCAGCAGCGCTACGACGACGATCCGGCCGGGATCCAGAGCGCCGTGTTGGATGGCATCGCCTTCGGTCGCTTCGGCAGGCCGGAGGAAGTCGCGGACCTCATTGCCTTCCTGGTCTCGCCCCGCGCCTCGTGGGTGACGGGAACATGCATTAACGTGGACGGCGGACAAACGGTCTCGATCAACTGAAGCGGCCCCAAGGAACGACGCGATGGCCGACGACGGCTCTTCCGGGACAGCAGGGTTCCGCTACGAACACGCGCGGCGGCAGCTGCCGTCCTTCCCCACGCCCGGGCTGGACCGGCTCGGGAGTCGCACCCTCAGGCCGTTGCTGGGTGGCTTCGTCGCCTTCGGCATCATCGCCACCTTCCTCGCCATCCGCGGTGGCGAAGCCCAGCTCTTCGACGAACTGACCGGCCAAAAGATCGGCGGCTGGTCGCGGCTCGCTGACGTGCACCTGCTGATCGTCGTCAACGCCGCGATCGTCGTCGGCCTCGCCGTGCAGTTGTTGGCCGAGTACACGCGTCACTGGACCGAACTCTGGCTGGCCCTCCTCTCCGCCACCACGTTCGTGGCGATCAGCGAGGCGACCGACGTCGGACGCGCGGCAAGCGACATCCTGCTCGGCATCGGCATCGCCTCCTTCGCCGCGGCACTCGCGATCATGCTGGCCGACGCCCGGACTCGGAAACGGGCCGGCTATTAGCGCTGATCGACGCTCTGCTATCAATCCCCGCTGCAACCAACTAGCCTCTCGCCGCGAGGTGAGGTACGGCGAAAACTGCTACATCCGACGCGGACCAAGCTGGTAAGTCTCCGTTTGTCCGCTTCTTCTTCAGGCCCATGGCATGCAGCTGGCCCGGTGGCTGGAAGGCCGTTCCCTGGTCCGTGGCCCTCAAGCTCTCCGATGTCGTCCTGGCTGTCTTCGTACCAGTCGTGCTTCTGTTCGCGGTGTTCATCGCGCTGATTGCAGCGACCCTCAAGCTGCTCAAAGCGCTCACGCGCGTGCCCTCGGCCGCCATCCGCTGCCTACGCGCCGTCTATGACCGACTCACTGTGCTCCGCTCGGAACCACGCAGCCCCGATGACGCCACCGACGTTTCAGCGCTGCCGGAACTGGACGAGGACACGCTCAAGTCGACGCTCGAGCGTGTGCTGGGCTTGCGCAACGATGCCCGCTTCTACGACGCCGTGTTTGAGGGCGGCGGGGTCAAAGCGATCGGCCAGATCGGAGCGGTCAAGGTCTTCGAGCAGCACAAACTCGCCCCGCGCTATCTCGCCGGCACCTCGGGAGGCGCCATCATCGCGTCGGCGCTTGCGGTACGGGACACTTCGCAGGAAATGGAGCAGATCCTCAAGGGCGACCTGACGATCTACCTCGACTCACGCTTGTTCGCCCGGCTCCCCCAGCCGACAGTCTTGCGTCATCTCCTCTACGGCATCAGTCCCATGCTTCTCGGGATCCTGGGGCGCTACGGCGCCGCCCCCAGCCACGCATTCCTCGAGATGATGCGCCAACAGTTGCGGATGATGTACATGAAACACTGTCCGGATGGTCGAACGCTGGAGGACGATGACGACGTCACCTTCGACGATCTGCGCTTCCCTCAGCATCACGCTGTTCTCGATCAAGAGAAGCGGCTTCGCATCATCGCGACCGACATCACGCGCCGTAAAGCGCTGGAGCTTCCCAAGGATTTGGCCGATTACAGCCGGATCGAAAGCGGGCCGCTGAGCTGGAAAAGCGGCGAACCGTTTTCCGTTGCGCTGGCCGTACGGATGAGCATGGCGATCCCGGCCATCTTCGAACCGGTCCGAGCCTTCGACAAAGACGGGGTCCTGTGTCACATCGTCGACGGTGGCGTCTCCTCCAATTACCCGATCTGGCTGTTCGACTCCCCCAGCGCTCCAACGGCGCCCACGTTCGGATTCCTGCTCGACGAGAAGAAGGGGACACCGGCCAAGCCCACGAAGCCGGTCAAACACATCGCCGGTTTCTTGGCGGGCGTCGTCGGAACAGGCATCGGTGCGATCGACCGCATCCTCAGTAAGCACGATGAGGCTCGATCGATCCGGATCCCAACCTGCGGAGTCGGCACGGCCGAGTTCGATCTGAAGCAGGAGCAGGTCAGGGGGCTTTTGGACGAGGGCATCAGCGCGGCGCAGGAGCATCTGCGCGTCTTTGATTGGCACGACCACGTCGAGGAGTTCCGGGCAGGTGTCGCCGGAATCCCCGCGTATGAGGACGCCACCGTCCCCGAGGCGAGCCAGGTCCGCTATGAACCGCGGGAACGCGCATAGCCAGCGTCGGATGATTGGAACGCCGTGAGGCTGCCACCCAGGGCGCGGCTAGGCTGTATGCGATTCAGCCAGCGACCGGAGATCCCCGATGCCCGACCTGATCTACGACAAGCACGACCACTACGCCGTCTTCACCATGAACCGGCCCGAGCGGCTCAACGCCCTGGGCGGCAGCTTGATGCAAGAGCTACGTGAGGCCATCGCCGACTTCACCGTGGACCCCAAAATGCGGGCCGGCATCCTCACCGGCACTGGTCGCGCCTTCAGCGCCGGCGCCGACCTCAAAGAGATGAACGAACGCAACAGCGCACGCGGCGACGCCCCCGCCCCAACGCAGGGCTTCGACCTCAGCGCCGCGATGCCGTTCGCTCGCTGCCCCAAGCCGATCATCGCCGCCATCAACGGCCTTTGCCTTGCCGGCGGCCTGGAGCGCGCGCTCGACTGCGACATCCGCATCGCCTCCTCGGAGGCCTACTTCGGCCTCTTCGAGGTCAAGCGCGGCATCCTGCCCGGCTACGCCATTCACCACCTCGCCCGGCTGATCCCCTTCGGCGACGCGATGTACATCATGCTCACGGCAGACCGCATCGAACCCCCCGAGGCACTGCGCATGGGCCTCGTGCGGGAGGTGCTGGAACCGGACGCCCTCATGCCACGCGCCGTCGAGATCGCCGAGATGATCGCCGCCAACGCCCCGCTCGCCGTCGAGGGCACCAAGTTCATGGGCCAGCAATGGCGCCAGCTCCAGATCGACGAGTCCTACCGCGTCGGCCAGTGGGTCAGCCGCCACGTGCTCAACTCGGACGACGCCAAGGAAGGCCCGCGCGCCTTCTCGGAGAAGCGCCCGGCCGAGTGGCGGGGCCGCTGAGCGTCACGCGCGGCTAGCGCCGCAGCCGGTCCAGCTTGAAGTTGTCCCACGTCACGCGACGATCGGGCGTGACCACCACCCAGCGTCGGCTGCGGCCGCCCGCCGTCGACGTGTTGAGCGGCGGATCCTCACCCTCGCGCTCGGGATGCCCCTCGGCGTACTTCGCGCCCATCTGCTGACGCACCGCCGCCAGATCAGGGTCCGCGTCCTCATCCTCCTTCGACTCCAACACCTGAGCTTGGCCTTGGAACATCGCGCCTTGCAGCTCGGGGAAACGCTCGTTGAGGTCGACCAGCACTGTGCAGACAGCGTCGCGACGCAGGTTGACGATCTTCTGCCCGCGGCCGTAGAAGTAGATCTTGCCGCCTGCCCACCCGAACCACATTGGCGTCAGATTGATCCGCGAGCCCGGCCCGACGGTCGCGATGCGCATGTTCCAGGTCGACAGCATGATCGAATCGAGCTGCTCGTCGGTCAGCGCCAACTCGCGGGGAAGGGGGGCCATGACACGCTCCATCTCAACAACACACGGGAAGTGGCGGCCATCCTAAAGCGTCCCGAACAGATCGTCCCACGGAGCTATCCTCCGACGGCCTCACCTGAACCACTCTGCGCGCCGAGGAGCCGCCATGACATCCGAACAGATCCCCGCCGACGCCCTCCTGCCCGACCCCACCATCGAAGAGGTCAGCCCCGGCATCTTCGCCTACGTCCAACTCGACGGCAGCTGGTGTCTTAACAACCCCGCTTTCCTCGTCGGCTCGAACAGCGTCACCGCCGTGGACGCCTGCGCCACCGAGCGGCGCTCGCGCGACTTCCGCGCCGCGATCGAGAAAACGAGCTCGAACCCGATCGAGTCGCTGATCAACACCCACGCGCACCTGGACCACACCTTCGGCAACTTCGTCTTTCGCCCCGACGCGACGATCATCGGCCACAGCCTCTGCCGCGCCGAGATCGAGGCGGGTCGGGACGGAGCCATGGCGAACGCCCAGGCATTCTTCCCGTCCGTCGATTGGGGCGAGATCGAAGTCGAGTCGCCCTCGCTCACCTTCGACGACGAGCTACGCATCTACGTCGACGACCTCGAACTTCAGCTGATCTACGTCTCGCCCGCGCACACCATGACCGACGTCGTGGTCTGGATCCCCGAACGTCGTGTCCTGATCGCCGGCGACCTCATCTTCAACCAGGGCACGCCCTTCGCCCTGCAGGGCTCGATCGGTGGCTGGCTGGAAGCGCTCGACCGGCTGCGCTCGCTCGATCCGGAGATCATCATCCCGGGCCACGGTCCCGTCTGCGGACCGGAGTCGATCGACGCCGTGGGGGCCTACCTCGAATTCATCGCCGCCCTCGCCAAGCAGGGCTTCGACGCCGATGTCGACCCGCTCAGCCTCGCGCTCGACACCGACCTGGGCGAGTTCGCCGGCTTGAGCGACCCGGAGCGCGTCGTCGGCAATCTCTTCCGCGCCTACTCCGAGCTGCAAGGCGATCCGCGCGGCGCCTCGATCGACTTCCTGGCCGCCCGCGCCGGCATGATCGAATACAACGGTGGCCAACCTCTGCGCTGCCTCGCGTGAGAACGCGCGGACCCGGCAGAGGCGCACGCTTAGCGGGCCGATCCCAGCGCCCAACGCCAATCACCCCATGGAAGTAGCCGCTCCGGCGCCACCATGAAATTCGGCTTGCACCTCATCCAGCAGAACATCGACCTGCCGGAGCTGCGCAAGCTCTGGCGCTGGGCCGACGGCGCCGGCTTCGACTGGATCGACGTCTCGGATCACTTCATGGAAGCCCCGCTGACGGAGAAGCACGGTGGCTACCTGGAGTGCATCAGCTGCCTCGCCGCGCTCGCCATCGACACCGAAAACGTCCGCATCGGCCAGCTCCTCTTCGGCATGAACTACCGCCATCCGGCCGTGCTCGCGAAAGCGCTCGCCACCATCGACCACCTCTCCGACGGCCGCCTCGAGATCGGCCTGGGTGCCGGCTGGCACGAGGCCGAGTACCGCGCCTACGGCATCCCCTTCCCTGCTATCGGTGAGCGGCTCGACATCCTGGAGGAGGGCATTCAGGTCGTGCGCATGCTGATGACGATGGAGCGCGCGACCTATGTCGGCGATCACTTCACCCTGACCGACGCCACCTGCGAGCCCAAGCCGCTGCAAGCCAACCCGCGAATTTGGGTGGGCGGCAACGGCGAGAAGCGCACGCTGCGCATCGTGGCTCGCCACTGAGACGGCTGGAACTCCCCTTACACCTCGCCCGACGAGGCCGCCCGGCTCAGCGGCGTGCTGGACCAATGGTGCGAGCGGGAGAGCCGCGACCCCGCCTCGATCGAGCGCAACGTCAACCTCGCCTTCCACCTCGCCGCCAATGAAGCGGCTCGCCCCCGCGCGGAGGCGCATTTCCGCGACGCCTGGGGCTCGGACCCCCGCGCGGACACGGTGCGCAACGCCGGCAGCGTGCTCGGCACGCCCAGTGAGGCCGTCGACTTGGTGGCGCGTTACGCCGACGCTGGGATGGCGCGTGTCCTGATCGCCGTCCGCCCTCCACTCGACTGGGAAGCGCTCGAGCCTTGGGCCGAAGAGGTCATCCCCCAGTTCGACCGCCTGTAGCCACTCGCGGCTCGCCGAACGTCCGCTCCCCCGCCCGGATCGCCACGCTCAGCGTGTTCTCCGCCGGTGGCACCGGGCAGACCCACTGCGGGCTATAGGCACAGAAGGGGTTGTAGGCGTAGTTGAAGTCCAGCACCACGTCGGCACGTTCGGCTTCCAGATCAACGTAGCGCCCCGCTCCATATGTTTCCGCCCCGCTCGTTGCATCACGGAACGGCAAGAAAAGACTCCCGTGCCCGGGATCTCGATACACCGTGAGCCGACACGCCACGCCGCCCACCTCGAAATGAAGCCGTCCGAAGCGCTCGTATGCCACTGGTTCCCCCCGGCTCGTCTCCATCTCGACCAAGTCGATCGACTCGAACGGCACAACCGGCAACACGAAGCGCAGCGCGGGATCCGACTCGAAGTAGCGCAGCCCGTCGAAGCCGTCGAGATCCGATTCCAGAATCGGCGACTGCCCAGGCTGCGCGAATGCTCGGTCCTTCTCGTCCCGCCACTGCAGCAGCGTCGCCCGCACCTCCGCATCCGTCATTGTCCACCTCCCCGCTTGAAACCCGTTAGGGTGCCTCTTCCAACACCGCCGACATGCTGCCCACCGAATGTTCGATCCGCGGGTCCGCGCCGAAGGAGTGGACTAAGCGCTGGTGTTTGAGCGCCTTGTCGTACGCGACGGTCTCCACGATCGACTGACCGCCGTTGTCGACCTGTGCCGCGATCGCGAACGCCTTGTCCTTGCCGTAGCCAAAGATGCGGCTCAGCATCTCCACGACGTACTGGTAGGTGTGATCGTTGTCGTCCAGCAGGATCAGGTGATACAGCGACTCCAAGCTGGACTCGGTCGCGATCTCTTCGGCGACGCCTGTCTCGGGCATCTGTACCATGCGCTAGATCATACTCGCCCCCTGACCCAGTCAATGGAGTCCAGACTTGACCCGAGACGCCGCGAACGACGCCGACCCCGGACTTGATCTGGCTCTCAGCGGACTGCGCGTACTCGAAGTCGGCTCGCTCGTCTCCGCCCCCTTCGCCGCCAAGCTGCTGGCCGATTTCGGCGCCGACGTGATCAAGATCGAGCCGCCAGCCCACGACGGAGCCGCTGGCGACCCCGCCCGCCGCCACGGCCCCTTCCCCCACGACGAGCCTCACCCTGAACGCTCCGCCCTCTTCCTCGCTCTCAACACCAACAAGCGCAGCCTCACTCTCGACCTCGACAACCCGCGCGGCCAGGACCTCTTTCGCCGCCTCGCGATCAGCGCCGACGCGATCGTGGAGAACACGACGCCCGGCACGATGGACCAGCGCGGCCTCGCCTGGGCCCAACTCGCTGAGTCGAACCGCGCCCTCGTCATGACCTCGGTCACGCCCTTCGGCCAGACCGGCCCTTACGCCGGCTACCAGGGACCGAACTTGGTCGAGTTCGCCACCGGCGGCCAGATGCACATGACCGGCGAACCCGGTCGCGAGCCGCTCAAGAACGGCGGCTACATGGCCGACTACCAGGCCGGCCTCAACGCCTTCTCCGCCACGGCGATCGCGACGCTGGGCGCCCAATTGCACGGCGAAGGCGATCACGTCGACGTCGGCGCCATGCAGTGCCAGGCCTCGGTGCTCGAGGGCGCGATGCCGTACTGGTGCTACCTCGGCACCGACTCCAGCATGCGTCGCGGCAACATCATGGCCTCCTTCATCGGCCTCTATCCCAGCGTCGACGGCCAGATCGGCATCCACGCCATGGCCTCCAACTGGGACGCCCTGCTCCAAACCATCGAAATGCCGGAGCTCGCGGAAGACGAACGCTTCCGCACCCAGGCCGACCGCATGCGCAACAACGACGAGCTGATGGGCATCTTCTACACCTGGGCCGCCGACAAACAGAAACGCGAGGTCTATGCCCGCGCCGGGCAAACCCGCAGCCCCGTCGCCTACGTCCACGACATGCAAGACCTGATCGACTCGCCCCAGCTCCAGGCGCGCGGCTTCCTGCGTGAGATCGATCACCCTGAGACGGGTCCATTGACCTATGCCGGGCCGCCGTTCCAGATGTCTGCCACGCCCACCCGCGACGGCCGTGCCCCCCTCCTAGGCGAACACAGCGCCGACCTACTCGCCGAACTCGGCCTCGACGAGGGCGAGATCGCCGAGCTGCGGACCGACGGGGTGGTCTGATGAGCAAGCTCCCGCTTGAGGGCATCCGTGTCGCTGACCTGACGATGGTCTGGGCCGGCCCCTATGCCACCCGCCTGCTGGCCGACATGGGGGCCGAGGTGATCAAAGTCGAGTCGGTCCAGGTCATGGACCAGCTACGTGCATTGGGCGGCCTCCCCGCGGACGTCCCGCGCCGCTGGAACAAGTCGGCCTACTTCAATCACAACAATCGCAACAAGTACGGCGCCACCTTCAACTTGCGCCACCCACGCGGCCACGAGCTCTTCCTGCAGCTCGTGCGCCAGTCGGACGTCGTGATCGAAAACTACCGCGCCGAAGTGATGGAGCGGCTCGGCCTCGGCTATGAGCGGCTCCGAGCAGTCAAGCCGGACATCATCATGGTCTCCATGCCGGGGCACGGAAAAACGGGCCCCGAGCGTGACTACGTCGCCTACGGCACCAACGTGGAGCAGCTTTCCGGCATCGTCTCGCTCAGCGGCTACGAGGGCGAGCAACCGCAGAAGACCGGGATCTCCTTCGGGGACCCCATGGCGGGCACCGCGGCGGCCGGCGCCGTTGCATTGGCGTTGCACTACCGCCAGCGCACCGGCAAGGGCCAATTCATCGACCTCGCCCAGCGCGAGGCCCTCAGCAGCTTCGTCGCCGACCAACTGCTCGGCTACAGCATGAACGGCGTCATGCCGCGGCCGATGGGGAACAAGCATCCCTTCCACGCACCACACGGCGTCTTCCCCTGCATTCCGCGTGACGACCAGGACGACCCATGGGTCGCCATCGCCTGTGAG
>CAUYZA010000050.1:0-12736 GCA_963577225.1 Dehalococcoidia bacterium
CCCCGGCGTCGCCCGACGCCGGGGCGGGCATCGCATGTGTGCGCAGCGAGGTCGGCAAGGTCATCGTGGGCCAGGACGCGTTCATTACGCGCGTCCTGATCGCCTTGCTCTGTGACGGGCACTGCCTGATCGAGGGCGTCCCGGGGCTGGCCAAGTCGCTCACTGTCGACACCGTGGCGCGCGCGATCGACGCGGGCTTCGTGCGACTCCAGTTCACGCCGGACCTGCTACCCGCAGACATCACCGGCACGGAGATCTACAACGCCCGCTCGGGCGAGTTCGAGGTGCGGCGCGGACCCATCTTCAGCAACATCGTGCTGGCCGACGAGATCAACCGCGCCCCGGCCAAGGTGCAGTCGGCCCTGTTGGAAGCGATGCAGGAGCGCCAGGTCAGCATCGGTGGGGAGACCTTCCCCCTGCCGCAGCCCTTCATGGTGCTGGCAACCCAAAACCCGATCGAACAGGAGGGCACCTACCCACTGCCGGAGGCGCAGCTGGACCGCTTCATGCTCAAGATCCAAGTCGACTACCCCGAGGAGCGCGAGGAGCGCGAGATCCTGGAACGTCACTTGGCCGGCCAAGCGACGCCGGGGCCGCCGGTGCTCGACACAGCAGGGCTGCTGGAGGCGCGCGCCCAGCTGGCCACGGTGCGCCTGGAAGAGCCGATTCGCGACTACGTCGTCCGCCTGACCCGAGCAACCCGTCGGGCCGGAGCGATTAACCCCGACCTGGGCCGGCTGGTCGCCTTCGGCGCGTCGCCCCGGGCGGCAATCTATTTGGCCCAGGCAGCGCGCGCCTACGCCTTCATAGAGGGGCGCAGCCACACATCGCCCGACGACGTGAAGGCGATCGCCGTCGACGTGCTGCGCCACCGCGTCCTGGTCACCTACGAAGCCGAGGCCGACAACGTCACGAGCGATGCCGTGATCGAGCGTGTGCTCGACGGCGTCGCGGTCAACTGACGGTCTCCTGGTGGCGACCCGCCTCTCCCCTGCCCGCTGGATCGACGGCCTGCTGCGCTGGATCACGCCGCTCCAACCCGCACCGGCGGCGGATGACCCCTGGGACACGATCCATCAGCAGGTCCGGGCAATCGAGGTACGCGCGCGCGGGCAACTGCGGGAGCAGTTCTCGGGCGAGTTCCGCAGCGCCTTCCGCGGCCGGGGCCTGGAGTTCAACGGAATCCGCGCCTACCTGCCCGGCGACGATGTGCGCTTCATCGACTGGAACGTGACGGCGCGCCGCAACGAGCCGTTCATCAAGCAGTTCGTCGAGGAGCGAGAGCAGACCGTGTTCCTCCTGGTCGACGTCAGCGCGTCGGCTTCGTTCGGGACCACGGGGCGAAGCGTGCAGGACATCTCGCTGGAGCTGGCGGGGCTGTTGGGCTTCGCGGCCGCGCTGAACAACGACCACGTCGGCGCGGCCGCTTTCGCCGAGGAGCTCGAGTACACGCTGCAGCCGCGCAAAGGAGCGCGGCACGTGCTGCGCCTGCTGCACGACCTGCTGGCGCTGAAGACGAGTGGCCGCGGCACCAACCTGCCTGCGGCGATCGAGTACGCCTCGCGATTGCTTCGGCGCGGCAGCGTGATCTTCATTATCTCCGACTTCCTGGCGGACGAGGCCAGTGAAGCCAATGCCTGGGACGTGGCACTGCGGCGGCTCAGCGTGCAACACGACGTCGTGGCGCTGGCCGTCTACGACCCGCATGAAGCGGTCCTGCCGGCCGGCGGCTTTGTCAGCCTGCGTGACAGCGAGCGTGGGGGAACGATCCTGCGCGAGGCCGAACCGGCCGGGCGTGTGCTACGGGAGGCGAGCGCGGCGCGACTGGCGGAGTTGCCGCGACGCCTGCGGGCGGCCAACGTCGATTTCGCACTACTGCCCAGCGACCAGCCCTATCTCCGCCCGCTGCTGGCGCTGTTCCGCGCCCGCACCCATCGCCAGTGATCGCCACGCGTCGGTTCGCGGCGATGTTCCTGATCGCGCTGGCGATCGGGGTCGCGACCTGGACTACCACGGCCCCGTTGCAGGCCCACTCACCCGACGGCGCCGAGGCCGAGGTGGAAGCGGTGCGCGAGGGCGAGACCGTCGGTGACCCGATCACCATCTTCGTGCGTCTGACCTATGCAGTCGGCGGGCGCCTGATCCTGCCCGACCTAGCGCAGCCCTTGGGTGCGCTGGAGCCGACCGTGCCCGAACTAGTGGAGAGTGCCGTGACGGAAGGCGACGATCCACACGCCACCGCCGTTGTGGTACTCCGAACGCGCGCCTTCGTGACCGGCACGCTGCCGATCGAGCTACCGACCCTGACATTGGTCGACGCGGCGGGTGTCACGAAGACCGTCGCGCTGCCGTCGTTCGAACTCGAGATCCTGTCGGTGCTTCCGGCCGATCCGGCACAAGCCACGCTGCGGCCGCTCAAAGCCGCCGAGCGGATCGACGGCGCCCCGGTCGCGCTGGAGCTGGTCTTGGGGCCGATGCTCGGCGGCGTTGCGTTCGTGCTGTTCACGATCGCGGCCCGCCGCTACCTGCGACGGCGACTCATCGTCGTGCCCGAGGCACCGCCGAATCCCGTCGCGATCGCGACGGCGGAGCTGGGCGCGATCCGCGACGCCGGGCTGTTGCCGAGCCGGCTGGAGGAGTTTTGTCGTCGGGTGGACTTGACCGTGCGACGCTTCCTGGCCGACCGCTACGCGCTGCCGGCGGCGAACCTGACTGCGAACGAACTCGCAGCGCGGCTCGCACGCGCCGGCGTCGAGGCGGGCACGATCCGGCGTGTGCGCAATCTCTGCGCGGAAACAGACGCCGTTGCCTACGCCGGGGCATCGCCGGCGGCGGAACGCGTGGCGCGCTACGTCGAGCTGGCCCAGGCAATCGTGCAACCGCCGCAGATCGCCGGAGTAACAGTCGGAGCAGAGGCGGCCACCGCGACGGCCGTACCGCCTGATGTGGCAGCGGCCCCGGCGGCAGCACGTCCCGCTCGCGAACCCAGCTTGGATGCGCCCCAAAACGCTCAGCCAGGGCGACCTGAGTCCGACGAGCACCCGCCCGACGCTCACGAATCAGACGACCACGGCGGCGGACGCTAGTCGCGCCCGCGAGACGAGGGTGGCTCCTGATGCGTTTCGCCGATCCCGAACTCTTCCTCCTGCTCGTGCTGGTGCCGCCCTTGCTCTGGCTCCTGCGTCGCGACTCGGGGCGGGCTGGCGGATGGGCGATCGGCGCGATTCGGCTGCCCTCGCTGGCGGCGCTGCGCGCGCGAGATCCCAATCCAAGCTGGCGGACGCGCACATTGCCCTATCTGCCACTGCTGCGGCTCGTCGGGATCGTGTTGGTCATCGTCGCCCTGGCGCGGCCGCAAACCAGCGACGCGGAGTCGGCCGTGCCGGCGGAGGGGATCGACGTCGTGCTCACGCTCGACGTCTCGCGCAGCATGATCCAGCAACAGTTGGGTGGCGGCACGCGGCTGGACGCGGCGCGCGAAGTGGCGCGGGACTTCGTCGCGCAGCGCGGCAACGACCGCGTGGGGGTGGTGGTGTTCCAGGCGGAGAGCCTGGTCTTGAGCCCGCTCACGCTCGACTTGGAGGCGGTCGATACGTTGCTCGAAGACTCGGTACGCAACGGGCTGCTGCGCGAGGGCACAGCACTCGGGCTCGCCCTGGCGGAGTCGATCGACCTGCTGCGCGACTCGGAGGCAGCCAGCCGCGTCGTCGTCGCCGTGACCGACGGCGAGGACAACATTCGCATCGTTCGGCCGGTGGAGGCGGCGTTGATCGCGCGGGCACTCGACATTCGCGTCTACACGATCGGCGTGACACGGCCCGACGCCTCGGCGACGACCGTTGACGAGTTGGCCTTGCGCTACATCGCCGCGGAGACCGGAGCACAGTACTTCCGCGCCACCGAGCGCGATGAACTGGAAGACGCCTACGCCGAGATCGACGCGCTGGAGAAGGCGCGGGTGGGCACGGAGGACTTCACCCGCTTCATCGACTTGGCGCCCTGGCTGCTGGTGCCAGGCATCGTCCTGATCCTGTTGGAGCTGGTCGCGCACGCGACCTGGTGGCGAAGGGCACCCTAATGAACTTCGGCGCCCCCATCCTCCTGATCCTGCTGGCCGCCACTCCGCTCGCCCTGGCGATCGGGCTCTGGACTCTGCGCTGGCGCGCGCGGCAGGCGGGGCGCATGATCCGGCTGGGCGGAGGGGAGGTCCTCAGCACAAGTGACGCTCGCTCTCGTTTGCTCTGGCTGACGGCGATCGGTCTGGCCTTGGCGTTTCTGGCGCTGGCCGCCGCGCGGCCGCAGATCGGGGCGCGGGAGACCGAGGTGCGACAAACCGGCATCGCCGTGGCGGTCGCGCTCGATGTCTCCCTCAGCATGGGCGCGCAGGACGTCGATCCGAGCCGCCTGGCCGTCGCGCAGGCGGAGATCGGCCGGCTGTTCGAGCGGCTGCGGGGCGACCGGGTCGGCCTCGTGATCTTCGGCGGGGATGCCTTCGTCCGGTTCCCGTTGACGCGCGACGTTCGCGCTGCGCGGGAGATCGTCGACGCGTTGCGGCCGGGCGAGGTCTTCGTGCCGACGGGTACGAACATCAGCGCCGCCATCGATACGGCCCGCTCCTTGCTTGAGCAGAGTGACGCGGCGACCCGCGCGATTCTGATCGTGAGCGACGGCGAGAGCCTGCGCGGCGACGCCCTGATCGCGGCCGGAGAGGCGGCCGGGGCGGGGGTTCGCGTCTTCAGCGCCGGCGTGGGCACGGCCGCCGGGTCGACGATTCTGGTCGAAAGCGGTGTGCGCGGCTTCGGACCGCTGACGCCGCAGATCGACCGGAATACCGGCCAGCCAATCATCACGCGGGCCGACTTGGCCGCATTGCAATCGTTGGCCCAAGCCGGTCGCGGCCGCTTCGCCGACCTCGGCCGCCCGGGCGCGCTGAGCGCGTTGGCCGACTACTTCGACGCGCTCGAATCGACGACGTTCGCGGTGACGCTGCAACGCAGCCCGATTGAGCGCTTCCAGATCTTCGCCGCCCTCGCGCTGGTGCTGCTGGCGCTGGAGCCGCTGGCGCCGGGCCTGCGGCGCGGGTGGCGGTGGCTTCGGGGCGGCCGTAACCAGCGCGTTCAGGCCGCGACGCTGGGGCTGTTTGCGCTGCTGATCGGGCTGATCGCCGGGGCCTGTGCGTCGAGCGCCTTCTCGCGCAACGAACAAGGCAACGTCCTCTACGACGAAGGGGACTATGCGGCGGCGCTGAGCGAGTATCGGCAGGCGCAAGCCGACGAGCCGGGCGACCGCCAGCTCAATCTCAATGCGGGCCGGGCGCTGCACGAACTGGGCGAGTTTGAGCGCGCCGCCTCCGAAAGCGGCCGCGCGACGGGAAGCGAAGACGCAACACTGGCCGCGCGCGCATTCTTCAATCTCGGCAACCATCGCGTCGCCGCCGGCGACCTGCTCGCGGCCCGCAATGCCTATATCGAGTCGCTGTTGCTTAACTCGACCGACGTCGACGCCAAGTTCAACCTGGAACTGGTCAACGCCGCGCTGGCGACGCAACAGCCCCCCGCCGCCGACCAATCCAGTGACCAGCCTGGTGATGGCGGCCCACCCAATCCCGGACAGGAAGGCTCCGCCCCCGGCGAGGGCGACCAGGACGGCGCACAGCCCGGCCAGCAAGACGACTCGGCTCCGCCCGCCGGCGAAGCGGCCGACGGCGACCAACCGCCGGGCGAGAGGGAAGCGCAACCCAGTCCGGGCGAGGACGAGCCCGGAGGACTGGGCGAGACTCCACCCGACGTCGACGGCGACTCCGGACTCTCGGCGCTGGAAGCGCTCCAGCAGGCCTTGAGCGAACTCGACGACGACGCGCCGACACGCGAGCAGGCGCTCGCCATCCTCGACGCGCTGCGGACGCGGCTTCCGCGCGATCTGCTCTCGGCCGGTCAGCAAGCGCCGGTCGAGATCGATCCGGAGGACCGCTAGTGGCAGGCGACGAAGCGGAGCAACGAGATGACCGGGCGCGACCGAGCGGGCGCTGGGTGCCAGTCGCGCAGGAGCCCGATCAGATCAGCGCGGAGATCATCATGAATTTCCTGCGCCTAGCGGCGATCCCGGCGCGTACCGACGCAGGCGACACGATGTCGTTTCTGGGCAGGTCAAACCTACCCACGCGCGTTCTCGTGCCGCAGGAGTGGGAGCGTGAGGCGCTGGTTGCGTTGGAGCGGCGCGGGCTCGACGAGCAGCTGCCGCTGGGGGTGCGCCTCTAGGCGCCTGGCGCATCGTCGGCTGCGGGCGGCTCAACGGGCGAGATCGTCCCGATCTCTGCGTCCGGGTCGACAGGCGGGCGAACAGGCAAGCGCAGGACGCGCCGCAGCAACCGGCCGCGCACGACGCGCCAGGCTTGCGTGACCTCGGCGGTGTCGGCCTCGTCCAGCTCCTTGCGCCCGAAGCGGACGCGCGTGTAGTGCTGCGCGAGCGCCTCCGTTGCGTCCGGCACGTAGATCGTCCGCCCCAAGGCCCCGGCAAACTCGGCCGGCGTCTGCGTGGGATCGACGGGCTGCCCCGCCCAGCCGGCCAGCCGTTGGGTCGCCTTCCAGGACCGCTCGGCTGGGGCCAAGTCGCGCAGCGACCAGGACCATGCCACGGCTCCGCCGCCGCCGATCAGGCCCAGCGCCGCCAGACCCAGAACCGGCCCGAGAATGACCCAGAGCCCAACCCCCCCGTCGTCGCGGTTGGTGCCCAGATCGATGTTGGCCAGATCGTCCAGCTCCGCGCCCTGCAGCAGCAGATCGAGCGCCATGAAGTCCAAGATCTCGTCGCCTTCCGTGCTGAAGACGTCCGAGCTGAAGGGACGGAAACGCTGAGCGGCCGCGCGCCTGCCCACGATGCCCTCGAAGTCGGCCGACGTTTCGATCGGCGTCGGGTCGAAATCGACCCAGCCGTACTGCGGGAAATAGACCTCGACCCAAGAGAAGGCGTGCCGCCCGCGCACGATGTAGGTGCGCGTGCGGGCATCGAAGTTGTCCTCCGTCAGTACGAAGCCGGTGCTGACCCGAGCCGGGATGTCAAGCGAGCGGAGGAGCACGGCCATGGCGGAGGCATGGTAGTCGTAGTAGCCGCCGATCGGGAAACCGTCGTCACCCAGGTTCTCGAACAGGAACCACGTCACGGCGTCGGCGCCGATCGGGACGGGGGCGATGTTTGTCTCGAACGGGTAGAGCAGCCGTACTTCGCCCTCATCGTTGAGCACGGGGTTGCCATCGGGATCGATCAGGGGCGCCGTGGCGAGGAAAAGCTCGATCGCCGCTGCCGCGTCGTAAGGAGTCGTGGCGCCCAACTCCGTCGTGATACCCCGCGCGAATGCCTGCAGCCGGCCGAAGTCGGCCTCGTCGAGATTGGCCGGCAGTTGGGTGAAGCGGTCGCGCACCCAGAGCGGATACTCCTGCCCGGCGGTTCGCAGCGTCTCGGCGGAAGCGCTGGAAACGGTGCCGTTGACCTGATACGTAAATCCGGCCCGGATGCGGTCCTCGGGCCGGATCGCAACGACGTCGGGCTGCTCGGGCCGGCTTTCGACGGTGATCGTGGCGATGCCTGCCTGCTCAAGCGAGTTTGAGATCGCGACCACCTCGAACTCCTCGGGGATAAAGCGCAGCGCCTCCGCTTCGGTCAGCGGGCGTTCTTGTGAAAGCTCCACGATGCCCTCGACGGCCTTGCGCAACTCCGGCACCGTGATCGACTCGGGCGCGCTGAGATCGAGCCGTTCGATCGTGGAGGCGGTCGTTTGCACGCTGACGTCGCGGTCCACCTCGGTGGCGGAGCCGAAGGAGAGGAGCACGGCGGGTGAACTCTCCACCGAGAGCCGCGTCGTCACCGTGCGGCGCTCCAGGTAGGCGGGGGCCGCCGCGGCGTCCGTGCCGATCGCATCGATGGCCTCGCCCTCGGCCACGAGCGTCGTGATGCTCTCCGCGAGTTGCCACCCGCGCGTCGTGTAGCGATCGTAGCTGGCGCCTCGAAGCAGTCCTGGTTCCGGCGAGTCGACCCGGACGACGATCTGGTCGCCGGGGTTGATGTCGCCTTGCAGCACGAAGACATCGCCGAAGTTGTGAATGGGCGAACCCGACTGGGAGTCGATTCCACTGAAGAGGCGCTCGAACTCGTCACCCAGGTCATCGAACGGCGACGTCACGCCGTCCCAGAAGTCGTTCAGGGTCTCGGACTGATCGGGGCGCGGGACGGCGCGGCTCACGACCATGATGCCGATGATCGCGATCACGGTCGCCGCGAGAAACGAGAGGCTGATGAAGTCGGGGAAACGCGCGCCCTCCGCCCGCCAGCCTTCCATGCGCGCGAGCAGATTGGTGCGCATGACCAGCATCGCGGCGCCGGCGGCGAAGAAGGCGAAGTTTGTGTCCCACTGCTTGCCGTCCAGGTAGCTCACGTTGATCGAAAGCATGACCCCCATCGTGACGATCAAGAACCAGGGGTGACGGCCGCGCATGACGGCGAAGCTGCCGAAGAAGACGAGCAGCCAGGCGACGGCCGTGACGAAGAGCATGAAGGGGAGATTGTCGGTCGTGATGCCGGCGTTGAAGGCCTGGGTGAACCAGTCCTCAAGCCGGAACCAGAGATCTTCGAAGCGGTCGAAGAAGAGCGGCTGGCCCGCGACGGAGTCCACGGTCAGGACCTGCCAGAAGACGACGATCGCGCCGATCGGAAGGCTGAGCAGCACGCCGACCGCCCAGTGCAAGCGGGAAGCGGAGAACAATACCGCCGCGACGAGGGCGAGGAAGCCGACGAGCCGTAAATCCGGCATGTCGTCGACCCAGCCCGCGCGGGTGATGCTGTTCATGACCGGGAAGGAAACGACCAGGACGACCAGGGCCGAGATCGCGCCTTCCATCAGCCGCCACCAGCGGCTGAGCTGGGTACCGCTGATGGTGGGGCGCGCGCGATCGCGTGAGCGAATCAGGGCGACCGGATCGATCGGTCCTGCAGGCCGGATGGCGTCGCGCGCGCTCATGCGGAGCCCCTTGGATCCGCTCCCGCAGGCACCGCTTCAGGCTGCAACGCATGATGGCCGTCGCCAGCACCGTTCGTGGGCGGGAGGTCGTCCGGTGGGACGCGACCACCCCCGGCGTCGTCATCTTCGGTATCGCGGTCGCCGACGCGCGGCAAGCCCACGAAGGCACCCAAGCCGCCATGCCCCACTCCACGCCCGCCGCCGCCTGCCACCAGCACGGCCGGCAACGAGTCTCCTTGGCGGACAACGTTGACCTGGACGCCGGAGGCGCGCAACGCGCCTTCGGTCTCCTGCGCGCCCGCGCGGCCGCCGAACGATTCATGGTCGAGTTGGATTACGGCGGCCTTGACGCCACGTTGGGTCAGGGACCGCAGCGCGGCGACCCAGCGGTCGTCGCTCGCGGCGGTGATCACGATCAAGGTCGTGTGGCGACCCCAACGTCGGGCCTGCTGAAACAGCAGGGTCGAGAGCGGCACATCACCGACGGCTTCGGACATGGCCAGCGTCTCCAGCATGCGGCCCAGTTGCTGCGCGCCGCGGTCCGGCTGCACCAGATCGAGGCCGGTGCCGAACGTCATCAGGCCCACGGAGCGGTTCTGTGCCAGGAACAAGCGCGCGACGGAGGCCGCCGCGCTGACGCCGTATTCGATCGTGGACTCCTCGTCCTCGCCGGCGTGGTCGGTGCGGTTCAGGTCGAGCACGATCCACATCTGGGAGGCGGGGTCGAGTTCGAAGGTCTTGACTAGCAGGCGGCCGGTGCCGGTGCGCAGGCTGCTGGGCCAGTGGATGCGGTTCACGCTGTCGCTGGGTTCGTAGTCGCGCAAACCGGAGGCGTTGGGGGTCACGTAGTGTGTGCGACGGCGGAAGCGGCCCTCGCCGGGCAGATTGGCGGGAGGCACCGCGTAGCGCGGCAACTCCAGCGGCCGGGGATAGACCAGGAGCTGCCTGGCCTTGCCAAACGATCGCTCGACGCGGAAGAAGTCGAACGGATCGCCGCTGCGCACGATGATGGGCCCCAAGCTAAAGAGGCCTCGCCGACGGCAGACGGTTTCCACGCGCCAGTTGCGCCGCATGGATCCGCCCAGCGAGACGATGTGTTTGGACTCGTGTCCCGGCAGATCGGAGATCTCTTCGACCTCAAGCCAGAGCTTGGGGAAGCGAATCTCATTCGTGATCTCAATCCGCTCGACGATGGTCTGCCCCGCCTGGATGCGTTCGGCGTCGCGTCCCAGACGGACCCGCAAGCCACGGCCGGACAGATGGGTCCAGGTCCAGGCCAGTAACAGCCCAAAGAGCAGCAGATAGCCGAGCCGCAAGGGCAGCCAGAAGTTCGTCGAGAAGCCGATGCCGAACACGACCACGAGCAGCACGAGCGCGAACGAGAGCGCGCGGCGTTCGCCGAAGCTGGTGCGGTAAGCCGACCGCAGGCCCATGCCGGGTCAGCTCGCCCCGACCCGTGCACCGGGAACGGGCACGTCGTCCAGGACTTCTTCCACTACCTGGCGGGCGTCCACACTGCGGACCTGGGCGGAGGGGCTGATGATGATGCGGTGGCCCAGGGTGGGGTAGGCCAGGGCTTTGACATCGTCGGGCACGACGTAGTCGCGCGAGGCGAGCAAGGCGTTGGCCTGCGAGGCACGGAACAGCGCCAGCGAGCCACGCGGCGAGGCGCCCAGATAGACCGAATCGTGGCTGCGAGTAGCGGCCGCCACCTGCACGACATACTGCTTGATCAGCGGGTCAACCCAGATGTCTCGCACCGCAGCCTGCAGGGCCAAGATCGACTCTTGCGAAGCGACCGCCTGGAGCTCATGAATCGGGTGGTCCTTCTGCTGCCCTTCCAGCACGCCAACCTCATCGCTGAGTTCGGGATAGCCAATGTGGATCCGCATCAGGAAGCGGTCGAGCTGGGCTTCCGGCAATGGAAACGTGCCTTCGTACTCGATCGGGTTCTGCGTGGCCATGACCATGAAGGGCCGGGGCATGGGACGGGTCACGCCGTCGGTGGTGACCTGCCGCTCCTCCATCGCTTCCAGCAAGGCGGACTGCGTTTTCGGGGTGGCGCGGTTGATTTCGTCGGCGAGGACGATCTCTGCGGTGATCGGCCCAGGGCGGAACTCAAAGTCGCCGGTTTTCTGGTTGTAGATCGAGACGCCGGTCACGTCGGAGGGGAGCAGATCCGGGGTGAATTGGATGCGGCTGAACGTACAGCCGGTGGACACCGCGAGCGCGCGGGCCAGCATGGTCTTGCCGGTGCCCGGTACATCCTCAACCAGGAGATGGCCATCGCTGACGAGGCAGACGACCGCCTGGCGGACCTCCGCCGTCTTGCCCAGGATGACCCGTTCGACGTTGGCGATGATGTCCTGCAGATTCGTCGCAGGATCGGCGACTTGAGTCGTCAAAACACGGCCCTCATTCCTGTGCGCGTTGCTCGCGCAGACTCGCCGGGTCGTCTCTTGAACCCAGCTCACCGCCGCCGCCCGTGAGCCCCACCGATCCCAGCCAGGCACAGATGCGAGCATATCACCGGTGCCCGCGGAAGGTGCGGGTCGCGGTGCCCCGATCGACGACGGCCGGACGACGGATGGTACAGTTCCTTCCAAATCGGTACGGGGCGGCGGCGGGATCCGATCACTCGTGCAGTGGCCAAATCTCGTCCGGGCACGGTTTCTTGTTCTGATCGCGGCCGTCGCGCTAGGTGTCGCTGCCTGCGGGCAGACCGCCCCGGCGCCCACGGCCGACGACGACACGCCCCAACTCACCGTCGACGAAATCCTGGCGCTTGAGGAAGACCCGCGAACGCAAGCGGACGTGGCGAGCGACGAGGCCACGGGGCAACCTGAGCAATCCGCACAGCAAGATGAGGCCGAGCCGGCCCCTCTGCAGGCGCTGATCTACGTGCAACCCCCGCAGGTGCGGCAGGGCAGTGCGTTCTTGGTGGTGGTCGATTCAGCCGACGCGGGAGCGGCATCCGTTGCGTTCGCCGGGGAATTCTTCTCTTTCGTGCGCGAAGGGGAGCGACTTTTCACAATTCTTCCCGTTGCCGCGAACGCGGTCACGGGCACGCAGCCGTTCATCGTCTCGGTGGCCGACGCCGAGGGCCGCCCCGCACTGACCGAAGAGGTCCAGATCGAGATCATCCCGGCGGATTGGCCGATCGAGGTCGTCGAGATCGACGAGGCGAACTCCCGCCTGCTCGACCCCGCCGTCGTGGCGGAGGACCTCGCCGTGCGAGCGAGCGTGCAGCGCGCCAAGACCCCGGAGCGGCTCTGGAGCGGCTTCTTCCGGCAGCCGGCCACGGGCGTGATCACATCGACGTTCGGCGTGTTGCGGTCTTACAACTTCGCTGACCCGGTGGAGTTTCACACCGGCATGGATCATGCGGGCTCGCTGGGCGAACTCGTGGTCGCGCCCAACGACGGGATCGTGGCCTGGGTCGGTGAGACCGAACGCCGAGGCCGGGGGGTAATCCTGGACCATGGCGGCGGCGTCTTCACGACGTTCTGGCATTTGTCATCAGTCGCTCGGGCGCCGGGTGATCCGATCGCCCGCGGCGCCGTCTTGGGGCGGATCGGCAGCACCGGCCTCTCCACCGGCCCCCACCTGCACTGGGAGGTCGTCGTACACGGTGTCCCCGTCGACCCGATCCAGTGGATCCGGCAGACCGAGATCCCCGACCCCGAGGCCGTCTTCGACCCAGCGACCGCCGTCAACCCGGAGACC
>CAUYZA010000051.1:0-12722 GCA_963577225.1 Dehalococcoidia bacterium
GGATGACCGTGCCTGTCAGCATCGAAGGCGTTGACAGACACCGTGACAGCCAAGCCGCTGTACGGCGTGCGCAACCAGCGGACGGCGAGATCTTCACGACGCTGGCGGAGGCGCAGGTCCTCGTCGCGCGTTGGCGACGCGAATACAACGAACTGCGGCCACACAGCGCCCTCGGCTACCGGCCCCCCGCCCCACCCACGATCGAGGCCCGCCCGGCAGTCGGTCTCCAGGAACTGCAACTCATGCGCGCACTAACTTAGGACGTGGTACAAACGCTGGGGCCAGGACTTGCGGCCCAGCGATGCCGTCCGTTGCGTCTAGACTCGCCCACCAAGGAGGTGCGTCATGGCCGAGGGCCCGCTGGCAGGGATCAAGGTCCTGGAAGTGTCCCAGATCATCGCCGGGCCGTTCTGCGGCATCAACCTGGCGGACCTGGGCGCCGACGTCGTCAAGTTGGAACCACTCGGCGGCGAAGGAGGACGCGCGCTCGGACAGTTCATGCCCGGCGAGAGCAAGTTCTTCATCGGGTTGAACCGCGGCAAGCGGGGCATCACCGTGGATCTTCAGACGGAGCGCGGCCAGGAGCTCGTGCACCGGCTGATTTCCCAGTTCGACGTCTTTGTAATCAACGCGCGCCCCAGTGTGCCGCCTCGGCTCCGGGTCGACTATGAGACGCTGCGCGGGTTCCGGCCGGACCTGATCTACGTCGAGAACACCGGCTACGGCAAGGCCGGGCCCAGCGCAGAGCGGTCGGGCTCGGACATCGTGGCGCAGGCCTACTCGGGTCTGATGGCGGGGGACGGCAAGCAGGATGATTTCGGCGGGCCGGAGCTGATCACGGCGACCGCCCCGGCCGACTACACCGCGGGGACCGCAGCCGCGATGGGGGTCTGCGCCGCGCTTTTCCACCGGCAGCGGACAGGTGAGGGCCAATACGTCAGTACGTCACTGCTGGCCGCCGGCCTGGCGCTACAAGGCCTCCTCGTTTCCCGCGTTCCACCCGTCGATGCGATGATCCGCGACCCGATGATGGAGCAGGTCGAGGCGGTGCGCGCCGCGGGGGGTACCTACGCTGAACTCCTCGCGGCACGCGGCTCGCTCTCTCAACTCTTGGGCAGCGCCTTTCGCCTCTACTACGGGGGCTACGACGCAAGCGACGGTGCGATCATCCTGGGCGCGCTCACCGAGAAGAATCGCGACCAGATCCGCTCGGCGATCGGGCTCGACGATGATCCCACCGCGGCCCCTGACTTCAATGGCCTCGACCCGGCCAATACGGCCGTCGTGGACGAAACGCGCGAGCGCATTCGCGCCATCTTCCGCACGCGCACCGTCGCGCAGTGGACGGCGGCGCTGGACGCCGCCGGTGCCCCGGCGTCGGGCGTCAACTTACCCGAGGAGATGTCCGACGATCCGCAGGTCATAGCGACCGGCCTGATGCTCGACTTGGAGCACGAATTGGTTGGGCCGGTGCGTATGGTCGGGCCAATGGTGCAGATGAGCGCGACCCCGACGGGATCTCCACTGGCCTCTCCGCCGCTCGACGCCCATACGGATGCTGTTTTAAGCGAGTTCGGGATCGCAGCCGACGAGATCGCGGATTTGCGGGCATCCCATGTCATCGGAAGTCCACCAGGCGGCGCTGCCTAACAGGGATCGGGTCAGCCGAGCTGGCTGCTGAGACCGCAGCCCGTGGGCCCGCTATCCTCCCGCCGTCAAGCAGCGAAGGGGATGCGCGTGCCTCGCCTCGAAACGGTGAATCCCGGCTGGTCTCGCTACGAGCGCTATACCTTCTCGCCCGCTGTGCGCAGGGGGAACCTGCTCTTCATCTCCGGTCTCACGGCCACGGACGAGGACGGCAACCTGGTCGGTGAGGGTGACATCGTGGCGCAGACTCGCCACATCTTCGGTCAGATCAAGGAGATCTTGCGGGCGGCAGATGGCAGCCTCGATGACGTCGTGAAGACCGTTGACTACATCGTGACGACGGATGGCTACCGAGAGACCGCAGAAGTCCGCCGGGAGATGTTCCCACGGGGCTTCCCGGCAGCGACGGGCGTCGTCGTCAAGGGGCTGCTTCGGCCTGGTGCTCTGATTGAGATCGACGCGATCGCCGTACTTGACAGCGACGGGTAGGAAACGATGGACGCCCAGACACTCTACTTCGAGGACTTCCAGCTAGGAGCGGTCTTTCGCAGTCCGTCCAAGACGATGACGGATGCGCACTTCCTGTTCTTTGCCGGTCTCACGGGCGACAGCCACCCGATCCATTACGACGTGGAATATGCCAAGGACACGCGCTTCGGAGGGCGCGTCGCCCACGGACTGCTCCTCTCTGCGATGACGGCGGCGGGCGCGTCAAGTCTCTCGCCCTTGATTGAGGGGTCGATCGTGGCCTTCGTTGAGCAGTCCGCGCGCTTCCTTCAACCTGTCTTGATTGGCGACACGATCACCCCCGAACTGGAAGTCAGCGAACTCACGCCGAAGAGCCGGGTCGGCCTTGTGCAGCTGACGAGCCGGATCACGAACCAGCGTGGTGAGATCGTGCTGGAAGGCACACACCGATACTTAGTTAGGCGACGTCCAGAGAGGATGGACGACCAAGCAGACTGCGGCGACTAGCGCACGGCCCACGATCGGGCCATCGTGTTTTACCGCTCGCTTAGGGAGGGGCCGTGTGAGGCTCGGGGCGCTAGCGTGTGGCCGTTCGCGACCGAAGGAGAACGGTGATGGCGACGGTGGGCACTGGAACGTTCACGTATGAACTCCGGGAGGACTGGGCCAAGCTCCCTGCGGGCGAGAGCTTCGGCTTTGTCAGCGCCGTCGCGACGGACTCGGCGGGCCGCCTCTACGCCTTCCAGCGCAAGGACCCACCCATCCTGGTCTTCGACCCCGAGGGCAAGTTCGTCAGCTCGTGGGGCAACGGGGCGTTCCTCTTCGCCCATGGAATCTCGATCCACGATGACGTGGTCTACCTGACCGATCGGGACAGCTCGGTCTGCCTCCTATACACGCTCGACGGGAAACCGATCCAGATGCTGGGGCGCCATGGCGTCCACTCCGACACGGGCTGCGAAACACCCGGCGAGCTCGTGCCCCGCGCTGCGGGGCCGTTTAACTACCCGGCCGAACTCGTGGTCGGGCCAGACGGCGATCTCTACGTGGCCGATGGCTACCGCAATGCCCGGGTCCACCGCTTCTCGGCGGCGGGCGAGCTGCGTCGATCATGGGGCGCGCCTGGCAAAACGGAACCGGGCGAGTTCCACCTGCCCCACAGTTTGGTGGTCACGGAAGGTCGGGTCGTGGTCTGTGATCGCGAGAACCACCGGCTCCAGATCTTCGACACCGATGGTGCCCATCGCGAGACGTGGGACGATATTCAACGGCCAATGGACATCTCCGCCGACCGGGAGGGAAACTTGGTCGTCAGTGAAGGACCAGTGACGGGCTCGGGCTGGCGTATTTCGGTGCTCAGCGCCGGCGGGGATGTGCTCGCCCGGTTCGACGCTCGCGCCGGGCATGGCAGCTGGGTCGACCGCTCCGGCGACATCTACGTGGGCTTGCCCGACCCCGGTCACGAGCCGGGTGGTGTCGATAAGTACGTTCGCCTGCGTTAGCCCGCTCAGTCTCGGCCGCGGCGACACCACCAAAGTGCTTGGCACACGATGAGCAGATCGTGCCCCCGGCCGGTTCGGCACGGGTACCGACAAGCCACTGCGCAGCGAGGGGTCTAAGGTGCGGGCGTGCGAGCGCGGGGCGCTCCATCGTGGTCGTGTCCCGCGGAGCGGGGGAGCTGGACTATACGAGGCGTCGGCGTCATCGAGTTCGGGGGACCGGAAGCGCTGCAGGTCGTCGATCTGCCTGAGGCGCACGCCGGGCCGGGGGAAGCCCGGATTCGCGTGCGCGCCGCCACGGTCAACCCGACCGACACGTTCGTGCGGGGAGGCGGCCGGGCTGAGGCGTTGGCGAAAGATCCGCCGCCGTATATCCCCGGCATGGATGTGGCCGGGGTCGTCGATGAGATTGGCTCGGGCACGGCGACAGATTTGGCTGTGGGTGACGCCGTCATGGCAATGGTGCTGCCGAGCGGCAGCCACGGTGCGTATCGAGAGAGCATCGTTCTGCCCGCCGACGCGGACGTTCGCGCCCCGGTGGGGGCCAGCCTCGAACAGGCATCGACCCTACCCATGAACGGGCTGACCGCGCGGCAATCCCTGGACCAGCTGGCGCTCCAGCCCGGGGAGACGATCGCGGTGACCGGAGCGGCGGGCTGCTACGGCGGATATGTCGTGTAACTCGCGAAGGCGGATGGCCTGCGCGTCATCGCGGACACGTCGCTCGCGGACGAACAACTCGTGCGAGATCTTGGGCCGATGTCGTGGTGCCCAGGGGGGACGACATTGCGGACCAGATCCGAAAGGTCGTGCCCACGGGTGCCGATGCACTCGCAGATGACGCGGTCCAAGGTGCGCTCGCGGTCGGTGCCGTGCGCGACGGAGGCGGGTTCGCTTTCGTGCGTGGGTGGGAGGGGAACAACGAACGCGAGATCGTCTTCCACGTGACGATGTTGCGGACCTACGACCGGCGCGCCGACCTGTTGGACAAGCTGCGGCAGCAGACGGAGGAGGGGGAAATCACGTTGCGCGTCGCCGCGACGTTCGCACCCGAGGAGGCCGCCGAGGCGCATCGTCGACTCGCAGCCGGTGGCACGCGGGGATGGTGCGTGATCGTGTTCTAGTCTCAAGCTCCGCTGGCGGCCGATCTCAGTCGCGCCCCACGCGATGAGCGGATCGTATGCTGTTCCGAAGCGATTCCCGTGGGATCAATTCATCATGAGGACGGTTCGGGCAACCTCGCCGGCCTTCATGGCGCGGAAGGCCTCGTTGAGGTCGTCGAGCGTGCCCGTGCGGGTCACCATCTCGTCGAGGAGGAGTCGCCCCTGCCGGTAGAACTCGATGTAGCGGGGCATGTCCACGCGGAAGCGGTTCGACCCCATACTGCTGCCCTGGATCTTCTTCTCTTGGAGGAAGGACGGGCCATCGAGTTCGATCTTCTGCCCCTGCGGGATCATCCCGATGATCGTGGCGAGGCCGCCGCGGCTGATTCATTGATGGTGCGCACGGCCGTGGCGAAGCCCTCCGCCTCCAGAATCTGCGACTCGCACCGGCCCTGGCCGCGCAGGATCGCCGAATCCTTGTCGCCCTCCGCGCGCAGAATCTGGGACCGCTTGTCGCCGTCCGCCACGTTGACTGCGGCGTCGCGCAGGCCATCTGAATCGGTGATGGCGGCGCGGCGCGTGCGCTCCGCCGACATCTGGCGCGTCATCGCCTCCTGAATCGCCGGCGGGGGCTGATCTCGCGAATCTCGATGGCGGTCACCTTGACGCCCCAGCGATTGGTGATCTCGTCCAACTTGACCTGCATCTGGGCATTGATGAAATCTCGGTGCGAGAGTACGTCGTCGAAGTCCAACTCCCCGACCACCGCGCGCAGCGTGGTCGTCGCGAGCTGACGGGCGGCGCCCATCACGTCCTGGACCTCCAAGACGACCTTTTCCGGCTCCATCACGCGCAGGTAGAGGACGAAGTCGACGTCCACATTGGCATTGTCCTTGGTGATGTTGGTCTGCGGGGGCACCTCAAAGAAGAGCTCGCGCTGGTCTACCTTGACCGCGCTCTGGATGATCGGAATCACCCAGACGACGCCGGGGCCCTTCAGCCCGACGAAGCGCCCGAGTTGGAACTTCGCCATCCGCTCGTAATCGCGGACGAAGTTGATGATGGCCATCGCTTCTCCCCTCGGCTCGGCTCAGCGCCTGGCGCCGTTGCCCAGGGTCTAGCCTGTCCGGGCCTCAAACAGTGGCCTAGGACCACGGGACGTGCGATGAGAGACGGGCCGCCGCCGTCTTCAAGCCCAGGGCCCCGTCAGGTCCCGTTGGCTGCTCCGCGCCCCTTAGGCCTCTTTACCGACGGCCGTGTTCGCCACGACCTTGACGCTCTGGATCGTGCCCTCGACCGAGCGGCGGACGCGCACCTCGGCGGCCGAGCCGACCTCGCTGGCGGCCTCGATCGCCCCCGTGGCGGCGGCCGCGGCCGCCTCTTCCATGCTGAGCCCCGTCTCCTTCGCCACCTCGATCGCGTCTTCGACCGCGCCCACCGCGGCCGTCGTCAGGTCGGCCCCGATCGCCCCGGCCTCGCTGACCGCCGTGCGGCTCGTGCTGCCGACGGCAGCGAGCGCTTCAACACCGACCTCGTTGAAGCCGCGCATGGTCCCGATCACCGCCCCCTTGGCGGCGTTGCCGACGGAGGCGCCCACTTTGGCGGCGGAGTCCACGGCCTTCTCGACCGTGTCCGCCGCCGTCTCGGCCGCCTGGCCCCCGACGTCGCCCACGGCATCGATCGCGCCTTTGATCGTGCCCACGCCGAGCTGCACGGCCGCCACGCCAGTCTCGCCGCCTTGTTTGAGCGTCGTTTGGACCGTCGTCGCGACGGTCTCCACTGCCGTCTGCGTGATCTCGCTCGAAGTTGATCTAGCGGACGCGCGTCAGCGCTTAGCGCTCTACGCGAAGATTGTCGAGGCGACTCCGACAGTTGGAACTCGGCGGGCACTACGGACTCTGTGGCGGCGTGGCGAAGGCGGATGAACGGCGGCGCGCGACTTGGGAGACGACCGCTAGACTGAAGCGCCCCGCTGGAATGGGAACCCTCAGACGGCGGGAGGTGGAAGATCCTAGGCTCCAGCCAGTTGCGCCTCATCGATGCGCCGCCGGTCGAGGTCGGCGAACGGAATCGCTGCCTCTGGCAGCCCGAACTCCCGGTAGATGCGCACGAGGATTTCAAAGGCAGCCTTCTCCCATGTGCCGCTGTCGACCGATCCACTGTCAACGCTATCGGCTCCCTCGGCTGGCGAGCGCGCATCCGGGAAATCTGTTTGGAGGCCAATGAAATCAGTCGCGGGAACGCATAGGAGTCGAACCCAAGCAGGACGACGCGATCCGCCCCGCAACAGGTTTTGAAGACCGCGAGGATCATTCGCGCCTTCCCCTCAGTGCGGGATCCACGGCAGCGCGAGAGGTCCAGCAAACGAACCAGGCTGATCCCGTCCGGTCGTGCGTAACGCGGTGCGCGGCGGTGCTGCCCAGTCGCACCGATGCGTTGCCTGGACCAAGGGTCCGCCGGTCAGACCAAGTCGGGCAGGCTTACTCCGGGGCAGAAGCGACTGGGGGGGCGAGCAGCTCGGTCGAGATTCGGTAGGTTGGGTCTTCGAGGACGCTGACTTCGCAGAGGTCGCCGGCGCGCTCAAGCAGCTCTCGGCAGGCGGGGCTGAGGTGCCGGAGGTGGAGGGTCTTGCCCAAGGCCTGGTATTTCTCCGAGAGCGCATCCAAAGCTTCGATCCCCGAGTGGTCGCTAATCCGCGATCTTTTGAACTCAATCACGATGTCGTCCGGGTCCCCCTTCGGGTCGAATAGCTCTTTGAAATTCGCGATCGAGCCAAAGAAGATTGGGCCCCGGAGGTCGTAAACCTTATAGCCGTTCTCGTCTTCATAGATGTCCACTTCGAGGTGCTGTGCGTGTTTCCAGGCGAAGACCAGTGCGGAGACGATGACGCCGACGATGACGGCGATCGCCAAGTCGAAGAAGACGGTCACGCATGAGACCAAGACGATGATGAAGGCGTCGGTCATCGGAATCTTGTGCATGATGCGCAGGGAGGACCATTCGAACGTCCCCAGGACGACCATGAACATGATGCCGACCAGGGCCGCCAGCGGGATGATCTCGATCAGGTTCGCGCCGAACAAAATCAGGCCGAGCAGGACGACCGCCGCCGTGATCCCGGAGAGGCGGCCGCGGCCGCCGGATTTGATGTTGATCATGGACTGCCCGATCATCGCGCAGCCCCCCATACCACCGAAGAATCCGTTCGTCGCATTGGCGATGCCCTGGCCGACGCACTCGCGGTTGTTGCGGCCGCGGGTCTCGGTGATGTCGTCAATTAGGGTCAGAGTCAACAAGGACTCGATCAGGCCGATGGCCGCGATTAAAAAGGCGAACGGGAGAATGATGCGCAACGTTTCGGTGCTCAGCGGGACATCGGGGATGGCGAAGCTTGGCAGACTCCCGCTCAGTGTGGCGGCGGCAGCCTGATCTTGCGGCAGCCGGTCGCGAACGAAATCGATGACAGTACGCGCATCCAAGTCCAGCCCGATGACGGCCAATGTGACCACGGCGATGGCCACGAGGCCCGCCGGGACGGCGGTGGTGAGCTTGGGCAGGAATTGCATGATCGCCATCGTGACCGCGATCAGAATCAACATCGTGTAGAGCAGTTCCCCTTGCATCCAAGTCAGCGAACCGGTAAGCGGGTCGTGGATCTCGAACTGCTCAAGCTGGGCGAGGAAGATGACGATCGCCAAGCCGTTGACGAATCCGAACATCACGGGGTGTGGCACCAGGCGGATGAACTTTCCCAGCCGCAGGACGCCGGCGAGTATTTGAAACAGGCCGGCCAGGAGGAGCGTCGCGAAGAGGTACTGGATGCCGTGCTCCGCCACCAACGAAACCATGACGACGGCCGTCGCGGCGGTGGCGCCAGAGATCATGCCCGGGCGCCCGCCAAAGATCGCGGTCACGAGCCCCATGATGAAGGCGCCGTACAGCCCCACCATCGGCTCGACCCCGGCGACAAACGCGAAGGCGACGGCTTCCGGTACCAACGCCAAGGCCACGGTGGTGCCGGACAGGACGTCGTTGCGGACGTTCATCCGCGCGAACGGGATCGGATTGAGCATGCAGATCTTTCGGGTTCAGCCCACGAACACAGTGGGCCCGGAACCGACGAGCAGAGAGGGGGCGAGCTCTGATTTTATCCGAAGGCCGAGTTGTGGTCCAAGAAGACGTGCGCCGTCTGTTTCCTAGTTGCCGTTGGGCCGGTCCGGGGCGTGGCACGAACCTCCGTGTCGTGCTCTCTGGTAGGAACTGCTCTGCGCTGGGTGCGAGCGGCCGCTGAGGTTGATGTTTCTCCTGGATTTCGATTCGAGTGGCGAAGCAGCGGGTCGATCCCCTAGCGAAGGGCCGGCGAGGCCCATCCGCGAGTATCTCGTCTGGTTCGCGGGGAGATCCCGGCGCGCTCTTCCAGGCGCGCTCGGGTGCCGATCATGAAAGCGAGCCTCGCACGCTCAAGCTGATTGACGCGTTCTCTCGCTTCGCCAAGATATTCCCTCTGGCGCAGCCACAACTCGCGTGGTACCGCGGGCGCGCCCAGGCGCTTCAAGGGTCAACAGGAGAAGGCGCTCCGCACGCGGGCGCGGTCTGGAGCTGTCCGCGGAGCACGGGATGCTGTTCGAGGCCGCCGTTATCCAACGCGACATCGCGATCACCAGGCAGGATCGACCTGCGCTGGAAGCCGCTGCGGCCGATCTGGGCACGCTCGGGCCCGCGTCGACGCGAGCATTTCCAGGGAGGCGCTCCGCGCCTGAACGCGCAAACAGCTCGACGAGTCCTGTGCGGCGTCAAACCATGGCTGGATGCGCGCAAAGCCGGGTCAGGCCCGACGCGTCCCGAGTGATCACCGTCGCCGCGCGCGAGGGACGGAGACGGGATCGGCCGCGGGTCGAGTACCCGCGGCCGATGGGTCGCAATCGCTTACGTGGCTGCCGTCTCTGCGACCTCCAGCTTCACGCCCATCTGCATCACCGCTTCGAGCAGCCCGGCGACGACGAAGTAATCGACCAGCATCTCGTCCCGGAACGAGAAAATGCTCGTGATCGTGAACTCAAGCGTCTTGTCGGTGGCCGGAACTCCGATGAAGGGGTTCGCGTGGGTGGCCTTCATGCGCCAGATACCGACGGCCTGATCATTCGAGGCGATCACGTGCTGGACGTCGACCACCACGTCGGGGAAGGTCTCATGGAAGCCGCTGACGTGCGCAAACAAGGCGGCCGGGCCGCGATTGTCAGGCTGCGACTGGTCAACGAAATCCTCGGCTGTGAATTCGTCGATCACGGAGAAGTTACCCTTGCCCACGGCCTCTTCCAGGTAGGTGCGCATGACCTGCGCGGAACGTTCTTGGCTCATGTGGTGCTCTCCTTCAGTAGGCTCTCTTGATTCTTCCGCGAAGCTACCAAGATCCGAAGGGATGATCACCCCAGGTCGACATCAGCCCCAGCGGCGGCGTCCTTGGCTGCTGGAAGCTAGTCGACCGAGGCGACCTGCCCACCATCGGCGACGGTGTGTGCCGAGTTGATCCACATCCCCGCAGGGCTCGAGACGAAGGCGATGATGCGCGCAATCTCTTCGCCGGTCCCCAGCCTGCCGAGTGGGATCGCCCGCTCGACCCGGGCGTAGAAGTCGGGCGTCTCGATCTTGCGCTGGTCCCATGAGCCACCGGGGAAATGCACCGCGCCCGGTGAGATCGCGTTGGCCCGAATGCCTTTCTTGCCCAGGCTCTGTCCCAGATCGTTGGTGTAGGCCCGCATCGCTGCCTTCGCGGGTCCGTACGAACTGCGCCGCCCGAAGAAGTACTTGGACGCCATCGAACCGACGAACGTGATGCTGGCAGCGTCGCTTTCCTCCAGGGCGGGGATCGCTTCTTCAACCGCCAAAACGCCGGCCATCATGTCGACCTGGAAGCTTCGTTCCCAACCCTCTTCATCGCCCACCTGGTCAAAGCCACTGGCGTCGTGCACCAGGGTGTCGACGCCGCCGAGCGCCTCGATCGCCGCCCGCACGAAGGCCTTGGTCTCTTCCCCACTCTCAAGATCCGCGGCCTGGGCGAAGATCGTGCCCTCACCCATCGCCTGCAGGGCTTCGCCCGCCTCTTGGACCCCTTCCGCGCCGCGCGCGCAAATGGCCACCGACGGACCTTCGCGGCGCATCAGCTCCGCCGTGTATCGCCCGATGCCTCGGTTTCCGCCGAGAATGATCGCCTTCTTACGGCTCAGCCCAAGATCCATGCCGCCCCCTCAATGTTCGATCGCGTGGGCCTTAGCATAGGTCGCCAAACTTTGGGCGCCGGGCCCGATCAGTACACGGCTGAGCGAGTAGCCCTACACCAACTCCCACGGCTATTCTCTCGGTCGGTTCGAAGGAACTGCGCCCCCGCCGTCGCGCCGATGCAACACGCATCGCACGATCCCGGTCATCGATGGACCTCAAGGCGGCGTCGAGTGCCACGGGGGCTAGCAGAGCAAGATCGATCCCCAGGCGGGTAATAGTTGTCAGAATTGAGGTGTCAGCGTGGCCGAAGATATTGGCCTATTCGATGCGATGTTCAACTGCCGGGCAATGCGGCGCCTTTCGCCGGATCCCGTGGACGAGGCCCTGCTGCGGCGACTCGTCGAAGCGGCGCAGCAAGCCCCGTCGGGTTCGAACGCCCAGGATCGCCAGTGGATCATCGTTCGCGATCCTGAGCTGAAGGAGTCGCTCGCCGAATTCAACCGCGCCATCGCCCTGCCCTACATCCAGGCCACTCGCGCGATCATGGACAAGGTCGAGGCCGACGGTCCTCAGGCCGAAGGCGTCACCGACGTTGGGGCGATGTCCGGCTGGGTCGGGCATCAGAGCGTCGACAAACGCCGACGGATGTTCGACTCGATCGAGCACCAGGCGATGCACTTGGGGGAGACACCCGCACTGATCATCGGCTGCCTGGAGTTCGAGAACGAGCCGCCGGAGGCCTTCATGGCCGGTTCCGGAGCCGGCGCGGAGGTCTGGCCCGCGGTCCAAAATCTGCTTCTGGCGGCCCGCGCCTTAGGACTCGGCGCCGTGCCCACGACGTTGCCCTTGATCGACAGGGGCGCCGTTCAGGAGCTGTTGGGGCTGCCGAAGACCGTGGTGCCATTGGCCCTGATTCCAGTCGGGCACCCCCTGGGTAACTTTGGGCCGGTGGTACGCCGCCCGGTCGACGAAGTGCTGCACTGGGATCGCTGGGCCTAGAGCCGCCGGTCGAGACCGACCGATGCGGCGACGGCCGCGGATCGCGATGGGCGTCCGCAGCGCCGACGCCGCAGCGTCGGCCACCAGTACAGGCGGAATTCGTCAGTCACCTCCACTGAGGAGGAGTGCGCGCGGGTTCGAAGGGAACCTCTCATGATCATCGTCGCCGGCTGGATCGAGATCGACCCCGACAGGGTGGAAAGTGCCCTTGCGGAAGCAGACCCGTACATCCGGCCGGTGCGCGCCTGGGACGGGTGCCTGGACTATGCCTGGGGCGCGGATGTCGTCGAACCCGGTCGCATCAACATCTACGAGTGCTGGGCGGACGAAGCCTCGTTCGCCGCGCACTTGGCCGGGGAGAACTACCGCAACATGCGCGACCACGTGGGGAAGTTAGGCACGCGAGCGGGCCACGTTCGCAAGTACCGGATCGACCTTGCGGAGCCCGTCTACGACGACTCCGGCACACCCCGTGCGGATTTCTTCACGGACCCGGGCGCCTCAACGAAAGTCTGAGTCAAGACCACGAGGCCAGCAGAGCCTAGAAGAACTCCCCCGACGGCTCGTGGCCGAAGAACAGCCGTCCCAACTCCTCGTACAGCGGGTGAGCCACCCAGCGATGCGAGGCGCAGGCGTGCGCGTCGCGCAGTTGCCGTTCCAGCGGGCTGTCCATGTACCCGGCGCTAGTGCCGGCCGAGTTGTGCAGACTGTCGACTACTCGCATGCTCGACTCAGCCGCGAAGGTACAGGCCAGCCGTCCCATCTTGGTCGCCTCCAACGAGGGCGC
>CAUYZA010000052.1:0-12653 GCA_963577225.1 Dehalococcoidia bacterium
GGGTGTTTGGGCTGTTCGATTTCCTGGGGTTCGGGATCGGGCCGTTGCTGGGGGAGTGATCCGGGATCAGGCAGACATCGACACAGTGTTCCTAGCGATGGCGTTGCTGTTCTCGGCGGCGACGCTGGTGATCCTGATCCTGCTGCCGCGGGCCGTGCGACAGCCGGGCGGGGCGGGGCAACAGGCGAGGCGGGAGGTATCGGGGCCAGCGTCGCGGGCGGTGGTGCTACGAAACCGCTACATGCAGGCGCTGTTCGCGGTCCGGGTGGCGACCTCGGCGTCGTTGGGGGCGACATTCTCTTTCATCGCCGTGTTCATGGAAGAGGACTTGCTGGTCAGCTCGACGATGGTGGGGCTGGTGCTGGCGGCGGAGCAGTTCGCGGGGGGCGTGCTGCAGCCGGTGGTGGGGGTGGCGGCAGATCGCTTGGGACGGCGGTTGATGATCGTTGTTGGGGCGACTTTCGTCGCGCTGGGAGCAGTGACGCCCGTGCTGGTGGCGAGCTACTGGCCGATCTTCGTGGCGTACCTGATTGGGATCGGCGCGGGCGGAGCGGTGGTGAACGTGGCGTCGCGGGCGATCGAGGTGGAGGTGGTGCGTCGACTGGGAATGGCGACCGTGATGAGCCTGAATTCGACGGCGTTCGCGGCGAGGGTACTGGTGGGATCGTTGGGGGGCGGAGCGATCGCGGAGATCGGAACGACGCAGGATGCGTTCCTGGCGGCGTTCATCGCGTTGGTGGCCGGGACCCTGTTTTTCGTGCTGCGAACGGCTGGCGTGGGAACAGCGCTGACCGAGACGGGACTGGATGAGGGGCGGGGGGAGCCAGCCGGAGGTCGAGTCGATGCGTAGGCTTCGGCCGGCTCCTGCCACGGGACGAGGAGAACGTCCCGAGATGATCGGGATATGGCCTCCGACTCCGACGTCGTCATCCGACACGCGGCGCGCGTGCTCGTGCTCGTGCTCGTGCTCGTGCTCGTGCTCGACCGCGACGACGCATCCTGCTGATCCACACCCAGGTCGACCCGTCGATGGAGCGCAAGGTTTGGCTCACGCCGGTGGCGGACTCAACGAGGACGAGAGCGCCGAGGACGGCGCGCGGCGCGAGTTGTGGGAGGAGACGGGGCTGGAGACGGGCGAGCTGCGCGCGGTCTGGGATCGTCGCCACGCCTTCCGCTGGCGCGGGCGCAACCACGAACAGCGCGAGGGTTACTTCTTGGGACGCTTCGACGCGCCGTCGGTGAAGTTCACCGCGCTCGAAGAGTTCGAATCGCAGCAGTTGCTGGCGCTGCGCTGGTGGCAGGCGGAGGCGATCCGGGCGTCGGACGAGATCTTCATGCCGCGACGCCTGGGCGAACAGCGCCGCTTCTGCGCGGCGAACCGCCGTCGCAGCCGATCAAAGTCGACGTGTAGGTGGGCTCAGTCCGTCGTGCGGGTGCGCTTTGCGACCTGGTAGATGGTGGTGTGGCGGATCTGGGCGAGGTCGACGCCATCCTCCGAGCGGATCAAGCAGTCGACGACCCCGTAGTGGTGCCCTTTGCGTTCGAAGGTCTCCACAAACGTGCCCGCGACGACGAGGGTCTGCCCCTCACCAGGTCCGCTGTGAGCGGGGGCGAGATGCTGGATCTGGCTGCGGGCGTGGATGGCGGGGCCGTAGTCGTAGGAGTGGTGGATGAAGGGCGTGCAACGGGCGGCCAGCCAGCCCGGATGGATGCGAGGATCGGGCCCGAACCAGAGCGCGTCGCCGTCGGCCTCCTGTTCCACTGCGTAGCGGGTGGCGGCCTCGGCGGACAGCGGAACGGGCATCGGACGCAGGTCTTGGCCAACGGGGGCGACCTCCGGCGTCAGCAGCGGAAGCGTGTCGGGCCGGGGCCGGGCTTCAACGTCTTGGGGGCGATGCAGCTCCGCGGCCCAAGCGGCGCGTCCCAGGCCGACCCTGCCCGTGATCGCATCTTCGTTAGGGCCCTTGGACACCGTCAGCTCATGCGCGCCGTTCGCCACTTGTTCGACTTGGATCGTCAGTCGATCGTCGGGGTAGACGGGGCGGCGGAAGGCGATCTCGGCCCAGCCGAGCTCCAACCAGCCGTCACCCAGCGCTTCGCGGATGGTGGCCACGGTCCAGCCGTAGACGGTCACGCCGCCGACGAGAGCCGCCTCGTAGCCATAGTCGCGCGCAGCGTCCGTCGAGTGGATCACGTTGGGGATGTCGGGGTTGTCCGGGTCCTCCATGAAGGCCGTGAAGTCCCTTGTGGCGAGGGCTGTCATGTGGCGCTCCTTCCGATACGGCGGGCGCTGGGGGTGAGGCCGCCGACGTTGCGCTCGGAGAGCGGGGGCACGGCCCGAGGTTCGACGTCGATCGCTTCCTCAGGCGGGAAGCGATGAATCCAGAACGCCGCGACGACCGCGAGCGCCGCGATGACGGCGACGATGATGAAGACGGCGCGGAAGACGCCGATCCCCGGAACGGCCCCGTCGGTGCTGAGGATACCCGCCAGCAGCCCGGCGCCGACGATGCTGCCGAGATAACGCATCATCGAGTTGGTGCCGGCCGCGATTCCGGCCTGCTCGCGCGGGGCGGATTCGATGGCGGCGGTCGCGGAGGGGCCGAAGGTGAGGCCGACGCCCATCCCGACCAGCGCGAGGGCGCCGGCGAGGAAGGCGGTGGAAACGTCGGTTCGCAGGCCGAAGACGATGATCAGGGTCGCGCCGAAGGCGATCACGGCTCCGGCGACCGCTGGAAGCCGGCGGCCGTGGGTGTCGGACAGCCAGCCACTGGCTGGGGCGAGGAAGGCCATCAGGATCGACATCGAGCCGAGCAGCAGGCCCGTCGTGCCGTTGCCTTTCTCCTGCAGCTCGCGGATGAAGAAGGGGATCGTAAGCAGGGTGGTGTACATGACCAGGTTCATGAGCATCACGTTGACGGTGGCCGCGCGGTAGGAGGTGAGCCGGAAGAGGCGCCAGCCGGCCAGAGGCTTGTCGGTGCGGCGCTGGCGCCAGAAGAAGAGCAGGACGAAGCCGATCGTGCCGGCCACGCCGAGCGCCAGCCCCACCAGATCGTCGCCGCGCAGGGAGTTGAGCAAGGTGGTGAGGGAGATCAGCGTGGCGCTGAAAAGCAACGCGCCCGGCCAGTCGAGCAAGCCGCGAGCGGAGCGCAGCGGCTGGGTACCGGGTGTCGCGGGGTAGTTGAGGCGCCACTGGGCGAACAGCGCCAGCGCGATGATCGGCAGATTGGCGAAGAAGATGAAGCGCCACGACCCCAGCGCCAGGAAGGCAGCCCCCAGCAGTGGACCCGTTGCCGCCGCCAACGAGAGCAGCGATCCGGTGATGCCGTTGGCCTGGCCGAGCTGCCGCACCGGCACCGACTCACGCACCATCGCCATTCCCGTCGGGATCACGACAGCGCCGACGATGGCTTGCGCCGTGCGAAAGGCGATCAGGAGCCAGAAGTTGGGCGCGGCGGCAGCGGCGAGCGAGAGCACCAAGAAGCCAATCAGACCGAAGCGCAAAACGCGGCGCCGGCCAAGCCGGTCGCTGAGATCACCGCCGATCGGCTGAGCGACGGCCATCGCGATCAGGTAGGCCGAGACCAGCCAGCCGATCTCGGCGTGGCTGAGGTGGAAGTCGTCGCGGATCTCCGGCAAGGCCACGGCCAGCATGGTCGAATTGAGCGGCGCCAGGACGTTGCCGAGGGCAACCGTCGTCAGCAGCAGCCAGTAGCGCTGCGCATGCGGCGCTTGCGCCCCTGCCGGAGCCGTTGGGCAAGCCGGTTCTTCGGACACGATCAGCCGACCTCACTCATCCCTGCCTCAGCCCAGCAGCGTGACGCGACCCGCTTCGGCGTCGACGCAGACGCGCGCGCCGTCCGTAATCCGGCCGGTCGCGTCGCCACAGGCGACCACGGCGGGAATGCCAAACTCCCGCGCGACGATGGCGGCATGCGAGAGGACGCCGCCATCGTCGGTGACGATGGCGCCCACTCGGCCCAGAACGACGTTGTAGGTGGGGGACGTGGAGCGCGTGACGAGCACATCGCCCGCTTCGATGCGATCGAAGTCAGCCGGGGAATGGACAACGCGCGCCACGCCTTCGTAGACGCCGGCACCGGCCGCACGCCCCGCCAGCACGGCCTGATCGACGGCGTGCGCATCATCTCTACTGGGTCGAAGACGAGCCCCATCATCGAGCTGAAGGCTTCCCTGCCGCGGCGCAAGCCGCCGGCCGGAATGATGCCCGAGGGCGGCGGCTCCGACGGCTCGCCACCGATGAAGCGCGGGGCATCATCGATGGTGTGCGAGGTGCGGTATTCGAAGCGTTCGGCTAGCTCGGCGGCCAGGCCGTCGTCGCCTTCGGCCAGGCGCCGCAACTCGTCTGCAGCGGCCTCGACGGCGTGTTCGGCGTCTCGCAGGGTGCCGTACTCCACGGCGCGGCGGCCCACTTCGAGGATAGCGGCGCGCAAGAGGCCGGCCGGCAACGGAGTCACTGAAGAGGCCGCGCTCGTCGCGCAGGCGGTAGGTGCTGCGTGCTTCTTGCAGGAGATCATCAAAGTTGGCCCGATGCTCGACGGGTACTGCCTCTCGGGCTTCGGCAGCATGGCGGTCGCCGGCGGCGCGGGCGGCTGCTTCGTCGCGCGTTCGCAGGGCGCGCAGACCGTCCAGTAAGAGGCCCGGGGTCTCCCGCGCGGTGCGGTCGGCGATGTCGTAGCCGATCACGCGCGGCTCGATCACTTTGAGGTAGACGTCGAGCAGCGGCCCGATCGTCGAATTCTCAGCCAGCCCAGCGAGGACGGCATCCGGGGAGCTGTCGCCCGCCAGGAGTTCGCTGGCGGCCTGGTCGGCGGCGATCGCCGCCAGGAGTGGGTCGGCTTGGGGAATCCAACCGGAGGAGCTGGGCGACTCACCCTGGAAGATCGGCAGCAGACTTTCGAGGCTGCGCCCTGACCAGGCGCTGACCTGATTGAGAAAGTCGCCTAGCGGAAGCATGGCGGAGACGCTGAAGTATGCGTGCTGGTGGGACATCTCCTTCCATTGCGCGAGACAGGCGTCGACGTGGTCGGCGAGCTCCTCGTTGGAGAGGGCGGCGAGGTAGACGGAGCCAAGCTCGAGGTGGCGCTGGTTGGACCGGGGCTTGGCTTCATCGTCCCAACGGCGAAGGTCGCCGCGCCAGATCTTGCCGGCGAAAGCGGCGTCGGCTTTTTTGCGCTGTGCGCGGATGGCCGGGTGCAGCCGCAACATGAGCCAGAGCACGAACTTGGGGGGCGCGCCGCTGGCCAGCGCCTGCGCGATGGTCAGGCCGTAGGCCTCGTAGTGAGGCGGGGAACAGAACAGATCCGCGGCGGCAAACAGCGCCCACTTCGCCTCGCCCGCGACGTAGCCGGAGAAGCGCACCTGAACACGATCGAGTTGCGCGGCTTGCCGCCGCAGTTGCTCGTCGTAGCGGTCGCCGCCCATGTAGGCGGGAGCGCCGGCCACAATGAGAGCGAGCTTGCCTGCGCGGGCAGGATCGTCCCGTTCGATGCGCCGCAGCGCATCCAGCACGCGCTCGACCTGCTTTTCGGGCGAGAGACGGCTCAGGGTGAGCAAGACGAAGCGTCCGGGATCGACGTCGTAGTCGCGCAAGGTTGCATCGCGCTGCGCGCGTCGAGCGGGGTCGCCGAGATCGTCGGGGCCGATCACACCCCACGGCACCACGGCCAGCCGCTGCTCGACTCCGCTACCCGGGTAGCAGGCCGCCAACGCTTCGCCGAGCTGTGGGCTGGGGACGATGCAGCAGTCGGCGAAGCGGGCCGACTCGCCCTCCTTCGACCAGACCAGGCGAGCGATGTCCGGGGCGAGACGCCCGAGCCCCACGCGATCGGTCCAACGCCAGAGTCGCGCGGCGGCCGCCGAAGAGAGCCGCACCCCGTAGCGGCCGGAGAGGTATTGACGGGCGAAGAAGTCGGCCACGACGACGTGATAGAGGACCGCTTGGCGGAAGCCGCGCTGCACCAGCCAAGCGAACAGCGGGCCCTCGCTGACGTCGTTGGCCAGCACGACGGCGCCTTGCGGCTCCACGGCTTGGAAATAGTCGCGCAACGCCGCCTCCCACTGCAGGGCGAAGCGTCGCTCGCCGAAGTGGATCAAGGCGTCGGGCGCTGTGTCGCGCAGGATCGGCACGGCCAGATCGACGTAGGTGACGCCATCGGCCATGAACGCGTTCGGCACGGCGTGAGGTCGCAGGACGCAGATCGACCAGTCACCCCGTTCGGCGAGTAGCGGGATCAGCGCCTCAAGCACAGCCACGCCGCCGCCCACGGGCGCCTGCTCGCTGGAGAGCGCTCCGGTCGCCGTCGTGATGTAGAGGCATCGCTTCGTCATGGGCTCGATCGTGGCGAGTCACGGAGACGGCGTCTAGGCGCGCCAAACCGGTAGCATGCCATCAAGGACGAAGCCATGACGCTCAACCTCAGCGGTCTGACGGCGGCCCAGGTCACTCCCTTCACCGAAGGCGGTCGTGAAGTGGACCTCGACTGGCTGCCGGCCCACATCGAATACCTGCGCGACAACGGCGTGAACCACATCCTCACGCTGGGCACCAACGGCGAGGGCCCGTTGGTGGGGCTGCACGAGCGCAAGTCGGTTGTGGACGCGGTCGTCAAGCAAAGCGGGATGATGCGCGTTCTGGCGGGGGTCGGCTGTCTCTCCATGCGGGACACGATCCAGGCCGCCAACGACGCGCTCGATGCCGGGGCGGACGCGATCGCGCTCCTGCCCTCGCACTTCTTCCCCGACGCGGATGCGCGTGGGCTCGTCGACTACTTCGCCAGCGTGATCGAGTCGATTCCGGCGCAGGGACGCGTCCTGCTCTACAACATCCCGCCCAACACGCACCTGGACATCCCGGACGAGGTGGTACTGGCGCTGCTCGATCTGTTCCCCGACCAGCTGATCGGGATCAAGGACTCCAGCGGCGACCCAGAGCGCACGCGGCGCTACGTCGAAGCGACGGCAGGCAGCGACTTCCAGGTCCTGGCCGGCTCCGATCATCGACACGCAGAGCTCTACCAGGTGGGCTGCCAGGGCGGCGTTTCCGGCATGGCCAATATCGCGCCGATGCTGGCCAAGACCATCCTCTCGGTCCATCGCGACACGGGCGACGCCTCCCGCGTCCAGCGCCAGCTCAACGAGCTGCGCGACCTGATGCTGCAGTTCACCCGGATGGGCGCGACGAAGCAGCTGATCGCGATCGTCAGCGGGCTGCCGCTGACCCACACGCGCCCACCCAACCGCGACCTTGTTGCTGAAGAGGCTGCGGCGCTGGAAGCGGCGGTTGGCCGCTATCTGGTGGGGGCCACCTAGGCTCAACCGTGCCGTAACGTTCAGCACGTCCACATCGCCGGTTGTTTCGCCTTGGCAGCTATACTCTGCACAGGGTTCGGTGCGGAGACGCCAATTCATGCGCATCCTTGTGGCGGACGACGAGCCGCATATCCGCGAGCTGGTTCGCCTGTACCTCAGCAAAGAGGGCTACGAGCTGGACTTTGCCGTAAACGGGCCGGAGGCGCTCGAAAAGGCGTTGCGCCTGCAGCCGGATCTCGTCGTGCTCGACCTGATGATGCCAAAGCTGGACGGATTCGAGGTAACGAAGGGGATCCGCGAGCAGTCCGACGTGCCCATCCTGATGCTGACCGTGCGCAAGGAAGACGCCGTCAAGGTGGCCGGGCTGGAACTGGGCGCCGACGACTATCTGACGAAGCCGTTCAACCCCAAGGAGCTCGTGGCACGGGTCAAGGCCATCCTGCGGCGGTCCGACGGCATCACCCGCTCCGGCGTCGAAGTCCAGGTAGGCTCGCTGCTCCTCAACCGTCCGCGCCGAGAGGCCGAGCTGTCCGGCCGCGATCTGGATCTGCGCACCAAGGAGTTCGATCTGCTCTTCGCGCTGGCCCAGAACGACGGCATCGCGATGTCGCGCGAGCAGTTGCTCTCGCTCGTCTGGGGCTACACCTTCAGCGGTGAAACCCGCACCGTCGACGTGCACATCAACCATCTGCGTCAGCACCTGCGCGACAGCGACGTGCGGATTGAGACGTTGCGCGGCGTGGGCTACAAGCTGACGGCGGATCCCTCGCCCAATGGCGACGCCTAGCGCTCCGCTGCCCGCCACGCGCTGGTCTCGCGCCCGCCTGCCTGCGTTGCGCCGCTTCCGGGTACCCCTCACATTGCCGGGCGCGGCCATATTCGAGAGCGTGCGTGCCCGCGTCTATCTGACCTTGACCGCGCTGATCGTGCTGACGCTGCTCTTCGCTGGCATCGTCTTCTTCTTCCTGCTGGGGGGCTACGAGGACCGCCTGGCGGAGTCGACGCTGCGGGAGATCAGCGCGCCGGTCTACTCGCAGTACGTGCAGAGCGAGAGTTCGCTCGATATCGCCCGCGTCAGCCGTCGCGCGGTTTCCAGCGAGCCGGGCGCCGGCGTGCCCGCGCTCTTCGTCGACGCGGGTGGGCTCGTCGTCAGCGAGGCGGGCGGCACGGGGCGTTTCGTCGACGAGCGCTTCGTGATCGATCTCAGCGATGCGGGGATCGGATTCGAGAACCGCGTTGAGGGGAGGGTGACAACCAGCAGCGGAGAGCGGCTGGACTACGTTGCGGCGCGGCTCGATCCGCAGAGCGCGGACGAGTTCGGGGCGGAGTTCCTGCTCTTCGTGCTGCCGGAGGAGCAGCGCCAGTCGGTGTTGGGGGACCTGACCGAGCGCTTGATCCTGGCCGGCGGCCTGGCACTGGGCGCGGCGATCATCGTGGGCTTGTTTCTTTCGCGCTCGATCTACCGCCCGCTGCAGGCAGTCTCCGAGGCGGCGCGCAGCGTGGCGCGAGGGCGCTTCGACCACAAGGTGGCCGTGGAGGGGACGAGCGAAGCGCGCGAACTGGCGGAGTCCTTCAACCACATGACGGACGAGGTCAACCGGCAGCAGGCGGCCCTGCGCGAGTTCCTGGCCAACGTCTCGCACGATCTGCAGACGCCGCTGACGTCGATCAACGGCTTCTCGCAGGCCTTGCTGGACGGCACCATCGAGGATGCCGAGTCTCAGCACAACGCCTCACGCATCATCGAAGAGGAATCGCGGCGCTTGCTGCGGCTGGTGGAGGGCTTGCTGGACCTCTCGCGAATGGAAGCGGGGCAGATTGAGGTCAATCTCGCCCGCGTCGACGTGGCGGATCTGCTGCAGCACATCCATGCCCTCTTCGCACTGCGCGCAGAAGAGTTAGATGTCCAGCTCAGCGTGGAGGACGACGAGGTCCCGGAGGTACTGGGCGACATCGACCGTCTGGAGCAGGTGCTCGCCAACCTCGTCGACAACGCGCTGCGTCACACGCCACCGGGCGGCACGGTGGTGCTCAGCGCGCGACGCGAGAGCGAGGTGACCGTCGGCATCGCCGTGGCCGACACGGGCACAGGCATCCCGGAAGAGGCGATTCCGCACCTCTTCGATCGCTTCTACCACTCCGACCGTCCCGGCGCGCAAGGCGGCACCGGTCTGGGGCTGGCGATCGCGCGGGAGCTGTCGCGCGCGCAACAGGGCGAGATCCAAGTCGAGAGCACGTGGAACGAAGGTACGGTCTTTCGCGTCTTGCTGCGCGTGTACGACACCCGGGCTGCTGCCCGACAGGCACGGAGCTTCCGATGACGCGGCGCCGACTCGCCGTGCTCTTGCTCGGCGCCCTGGTCGCCGGCTACCTCGCGGCCTGCGGCTCAAGCGGGGTCAGCGGCGTGCCGCCGGACGTCGAACCGCCCCCACTGCGGGTGCCGGGTGTGCTGCTCGAGATCCAGCCGGAAGACCTCACGCCCGGCTTCGGCCCCACGCCAAACAATCTGGTCAACGACATCCCCGGCTTCCTGCGGGAGCATGACAATGAGATCCTGCGGGCCGTGGGCGAACGCGCTCGCGAGCCGAACGTGCGCTCGCTGGGATTCCAGGACCCGCGCCAGGACAAGTTCCTCTTCGTCGTGCAAGTGGCGTTGCAAGAGGAGCAGGCGGCCATCGACATCGTGAGTTTCATCACCACGCTCGAAGCGGTCGAGATCTTCGGTTTCATCAGCCCCGGCGATGTGCTCTTCGAAGCCGAACGGCTACCCGATCCGCCCACGCGGGGCGCGAGCGCACACTACTTCCTGCGCTACGGCGTGATCGGCGACGACGGCCAACGGAGCCGCGATGTGGGCGCGGACGTGCTGATCTTCGCCAGCGGTGGCACGGTGGTCTTCATGCAAGGCTCGGCGCCGCAGAACGCCAACACACCAACGCGGGTGCGGGAGGAGGTGCTGGCCCTGAGCGTGATCCTCTCGGAGCGGATGCGCAGCGAGTACGCGGCGATCGTCGAAGGATTGGGCGGAGAACCGATCGAGAAGTAGCGCCAGCCGATCGGCAGCAGCGGACCGGATCGCTAGGGACCGGGCCAGGCGCCCCCGTCCTCGCCCACGAGCACCCAGACCGCGTCGAGATGCCGCAACGATTCGAGATCGGCCAGGTCCGGCTGGGCCCATCGATAGCTGGTGAAGGCCGATCCGAGCGCACTCCAGGCGAAGATGCTTTCCACGGCGGCGGGCGTAAAGCGAATCGCATCCGCGATCGGACCGCTGGGACCGGGCCAGGCAACGATTTGCCAGCCCGGCTGGAGGAGCGTCGAGTTGTAGCGCGCGCGCGCGTAGGTCCAGATCACGGAACGGGCGCTCCGCACGAACACCCAGAGTCCCTCCCCCGTGCGGACCTCGTCGATCTGGAGGAACGTGCTGCCGGGCACGTAAGCATCCCAGTGACCGTCGCGCCAGGCGAAGACCAGTTGGACCTCAGCCGGCAGCACGGCAAAGACGCCGTCAACCGTCCCGGGGCCCGTCGCGCCGGCCCACGAGACCAGGTTCCAGCCGGGGAACAGCAGTAAGTCGCGCGGCAGCCGCACCACGACCGTCAGCGAGGGCGGCGAAAGCCCAGATTCGCCTTCAGCCGTGGCAACCAGATCGAGTTGCGCCGTCGTTTCGAGCAGAGAGCTTTTCTCGATCCGGATTTCGAACCTGCCACCCGGCCCTGCGATTTGCGTGGCGATGACCTCGTCGCGCGCCAGGTCGGTCAGGGCAATCGTCGTCGTCGGCACCGCACGCCCCTCAACCACAACCAGCGTTGCGGTCACCCGGGCCGAGTCGAGCACGGGAGCAGGCAAGGGGCCTGCCAAGGCGGCCGCGAGCGAACGACGAAAGTTGACCCGGCCAAAGCCGTCCCAGAACGGGGTGTCAGCATCAGGTAAATCCACGGCGCCATCGCGCAGGAAGGCGCGCACATCACCAAGCGTCGCGGTGGGTCGCAACGACTTGATCAGCGCGATCACGCCGCTGACCATCGGCGCCGAAAACGAGGTGCCGGTCCCACTGCTGAAGGTCGGCAGCCCCGTAATGGCTTCAATCGCCAGGGTGGGGATCTCATCGCCGGGCGCAACGAACTCCACTTCGCCGGAGATGGGCGAGAAAAGCGCGCGCAAGTCCGGTTCGTCCTCGCCGCGAGTGGCCCCCACCGCGATCACATCGTCGAGCAGGGCGGGAAATTTGACGCCAAAGCCGGAGTTGCCGGCCGCCGCCACCATGATCACACCCGCCTCGTGCGCGGCCGCGACCGTCTCGCGCACCGTGATGGGCAGGGCATCGGACTCCAGGCTCATGTTGACGATGTCAGCCCCGTTGGCCACCGCGTATTCGAGCGCCCTCACGAACGAGCTGAAGAATCCGTTTCCCTCCGGTCCTGTCACGCGCACCGGCATGATCGAGATGTTCCAAGCCGCCCCAGCCAGGCCGAACCCGTTATTACCCGTGGCCGCCAAGATGCCCGCGACCTGCGTACCGTGGCTGACGGCGCCGTCCGGCGTGCCGTCCAAGTCCTGATCGATCCCATCACCGACGGCGGTGTCGCCGGGGCTTGCATCCGGATCGGCGTCCTCACCCACGATGTCGCCCAGCCCCCTGTAGCGGCCGATGAAATCGTAGCCATGAATGTCGTCCACGAAGCCGTTGCCGTCGTCGTCTAATCCATTGTTGGGGATTTCGTCTTCGTTGGTCCAAATGCTGTCGACGAGGTCGGGGTGGTCCAAGTCGATGGCGCCGTCGAGCACCGCCACCACCGTCGTGCGCTGGCCTTGCGTGATGGCCCAGCCAGCAGGCGCTTCGAGCAATTCCCAGATCCAGGCCTGATCGGCGAAGAGCGGATCGTTGGGCGTGATCACGGCCGGGTCCTGGCTCGGGCTGGGATCCGGCATCTGCGCGACGCGCAGTGGCGCGTTCGGTTCGGCGAAGCGCACCAGCGGACTGTTGCTGAGCAGACGCAAAGCGTCGCGGGGCGACCCGCGCTCTACCCGCACACGATGTACGCCGCTGAGGGCGAAGGTCTCCAATGAGCGCGATCCTGCTTGGGCCAAGAGCGCGTCGCGTTGCGCGGCCGTAACCTCGGGGTGGAAGGCAACGAAGAGCTCGTCGCCGCCCGCTCCGGCCTGCCCATGCGTCTCAAACGCCGCCGTCCCTGGCTGGAACGCGGCCCATACGACGGAGTTGGACGGATCCGCGAGGGGCCGGCCGCTGAGCACGATCAGGGGGAGCAGGAGAAGGAAGGGGAGTAAGCTCTTGGAGCGCACCCGGCCAGTCTCCTCGC
>CAUYZA010000053.1:0-12515 GCA_963577225.1 Dehalococcoidia bacterium
TTCCGGCGTCAACAGCGGTGACCTCGAACGGTGACTTTGGGAGGGGGATCTGGGTGTGGACCAGCCGGTGGCTCCGACAGCTAGGTCGCCCTCCAGATGCCCTTGCTTGAGGTGTGGCGTGAAAGTGGCGGGCCATCGCTCGACATCCAGCAAGAGTTCCCAGATGCGTTGCGGTGAGGCGGGTTCCGGTGACGAAGTTCCCCACCTACTCCGCCTCCTCCCTGGCAGGCTAGAGGGAAAGGAAAGGCTGTCCGCGTGCCTTCCGGCGCAACCGGTCCCGATAGCCAGTGGGACGCAGCGGGTTCGCCCCACTACGCGTGCGACGTACGCGATCCGACTCTAGGAGCAGGACCCGTGAGGATGGTGGGATGAACCATGGCAATCGAAACTCGTGAGCGATCTGGGCGTGGGGCCGTGTTGACCGTCTTCGGCGCGAAGGGCGGGATCGGCAAGACGACGATCGCGACCAATCTGGCCGCTTGCGTCGCGCAGGCCGGGCTGCAAGTGATCGTGATGGACATGGAGACGCAGTACGGCGATGTGGCCGGGCTGATGGGGATTGAGCCGCGCTACACGGTTGTCGATCTGGCCTTGCGGGCGACGGAACTGGATCAGCGTGCGTTGGAGCGTGCATTGCTGCAGCACGAGTCGGGTGCGCTTGTGCTGGCCGCGCCGTCCGTGGCGGATTGGGCGCAGGTGACGACCGAGCAGGTGGCGCGCGTCGTGCAGGTGGCGTCGGAGCACGCCGATCTTATGGTGCTAGACACTCCCGGGACGTTCAACGATCTGGTCGCCACGGCCTTGGTAGAGGCGGACGCCGTGTTGGCGGTCAGCAGTTTGCAGATGGCGAGCGTGCGGCACACCGCGGAGATGTTGGATCTGCTCGAGGCCGAGGGCTACCCGCAGGAGCGCCTGCGGCTGATTCTGAACCAGATCGCGCCGGAGATCATGGTCACGCCGGAGGACGTCGAGGCGATCGTGGGGCACCGCGTCTTTTGGTCGATCCCGTACTCCGCGCAGGTCCCGAAGAGTACTTCCAGCGGCGTGCCGATCGTGCTCGCCAATCCCAAGACGGATACGGCCAAGCAACTGCGCGGCCTCGCCGAGCGTCTGACGGGCGTCCGCGTTCCGGACCGGAACCTGCGCTCGATCCTGCGACCGGGCCACTTGCTGCGTCGAGCCAGCTAAAGAGGCTGCGTCCGCGAGATCTCTGCCCCCGCCACCGCCGCAGCACGTCAAGCAGGCGTGCGCCCCGGTTAACGCCATTTAGGAGGCTCCTGGCGCTCGACGTGCGACGCGTTCCTCTGTGCATCTTCTCCACATAACCCACGATCGCAGCGGATCGCCGGGTGATCGGCGTCTGCGCAGTGGGCGTATAGCCAGCGGAACGAGTAAATCTGTCTGCGTGGAGGCGGACAGCCGGAGCTGAGCGAGTTTTGCAGTAGAGAAGGACCCCATTTTGAGAACCTTGGATGTCACTTGGAGGACCGTCCGGGTTCTCCCTCATCATTGCGGCGATCGCGATGTTCGCGCTCGTCTGGGGCGTGACCGGAGCGGGCGCGCAGTCCGCATCGTTCAGCGCTAGCCTGTCCGGCGGCGAGTTGGTGCCGGCCGTCGACACGACGGCATCGGGCAGCTTCAGCGCGACGTACACGGACGGCCAGATCAGCTTTAGCCTGAACAGCGACGCGGCTGGCATCACGCAAGCACACATTCACCTCGGCGCGGCCGGGGAGAGCGGCGCGCCGGTCGTCTTCCTGTTCGGTCATGTAGACCCGGGTCAGGACGGCATCAGCACCAGCGGCACGATCATGGCTGGCGACCTGCTGTCTGGCGACTTGGATTCTCTCGTCGCCGCGCTGAACAGTGGAGGCGCCTACGTCAACGTGCATACCGAAGCCAACCCCGGTGGCGAGGTTCGTGGTCAGACTGCTGTGGCCGCGGCCGGTCTGCCGAGCACGGGTAGCGGTGGTCTGGCCGACACGGGCAACGGTGGCGGAGCCCTTGTTTGGGCGCTGCTCGCCGTGGGCCTGACTCTCGGTCTCGGCCTGGGCGTGCGCAAGGTCACGGCGCGCTAGTCCGTTCCAGCAGAGTTGCAAACAAGAAGCCCCGGCCGAGGCCGGGGCTTCTTCGTGCGCTGCGGCCTCGCGGCAAGCGTTAGGCCGGCAAGATGCAGATCGTGAGCTCGGACGAGTGGTCCGCATCGTGCAGGACGTGCTGGACCGCGGGAATCGCGTTGACTTCGCTCGCCAGCGGCCCGCCGGTGTTCGGATTGGGGGCGAAGCGAGGGAAGTTCGACGAGGACACCTCCAGCCGCAGCCGATGGCCCGTCGCGAAGCGGTGGGCGGTGCTGGCCAGCTCGATCGTGTAGCGCGCCGGCTTGCCCGGGGTGACCGCACACGGTTCGCTGAACGACTCGCGATAGCGCGCGCGGATGATGCCGTCACAGAGTGAGACGGCCTTGCCGTCAGGGTGGACGTCGACCAGTTTGGCGGTGAAGTCCGTGTCGACGGCGTCGGTTGTCGCCCAGAGGCTGACGCTGACGGGGCCGGCGACGGTCAGAGGAGCCTGCAGGGTCGGGGTTGTGTAGCAGAGCACGTCGTCGCGGGACTCGATCGCCTGTTGGTCGCGGGGGCCGGGCAGTCCCACCTGCGCTTGGAGGGTGGCCCCGCCCTCCGTCGGGACGGGGCGATCGGGGTCGTAGAGGTAGCGGTCGGCCGGTTCGGAGCCGGACGCCGCTGTTTCGCTGAGCGTTCCGTCGCCGCGAGCGCTGTTGGCGTTGCCGCTGCTGCGGAGGTAGAGCGATCGCTGCTGGGCTTCGGAGGGCGGCCATTCGTCGGCGGTGCGCCATTCGTTCGCGCCCATGAGGAAGTACGAGACGGTGGGGAGGTCCTTGGGGGCGCCCTTGAGGTGGGCGTCGAAGAACTGGTTGTAGAGGGCGACGACGCCGGCGAAGGCTGCCGCGCCGGTGGGGCCGAACTCCATCTCACCGAGGTAACGGTCGTAGTTGGTGTGCGCCCACGGCCCCATGAAAAGATGTTGGGGCGCCTCTACGGCGGTGCGAATGCCCTGGAAGTTGCGCACTGTGCCGAGGCCGAAGATGTCGAACCAACCGCCCACGTGCAGCATGGGGATTCGGAAGCGGCCGTAATCGGCGGAATGGCGCAGGGCCTCCCAGTAATCGTCGCGGGACTCGTGCGCGATCCAATCGCGCCACCAAGGCGCCACCTCGCTGCGTGAGATGCCGTCGATCGATTCCAGCGGCCGCGTCTGAAGGCTGTCGGGCGCGGAGTTGATCGAGGCGGCGATTTCGTGCAGATGCTCGCGCTCCAGGCCGCGATCGCGGCCGAGGAAGAGGGCAGCGGCCAGGCCCATGCCCCAGAGGGTGGCGAAGCCCAACTGGTAGGCGCCGCCCTGGTAAGTCCAGCCGTCGTAGTAGTCGTCGGCGGTGATGATCGGGATGGCGCACTTGAGCGATGGTGGTTGCTCGCGCGCGGCGAGCATCGTGGTGGCGCCCACATAGGAGGGACCGTAAATACCGACGCCGCCGTCGCACCAGCTCTGCGCTGCGATCCACTCGATCGTGTCGTAGCCGTCGGGTCCCTCGTCACGGAACGGGTCGAAGGCGCCCTCGGAGGCGAAGCGACCGCGGGTATCTTGCACGACGACGGCGTAACCGCGCTCCGCCAGCTTGAGGGCTGCAGGCATGATCGGGAGAACAGCCCCGCCGAAGACTTCCTTGTCGTAGGGCGTGCGGGTGACGATGCCCGGCACCGGGCCGCCGTAGGCGGGGCGGTAGAGGTCGGCGTAGGTCAGGACGCCGTCGCGCATGGGGATCTCGATGTTCTTCTCGACGAGGACCCGATCGACGCTCATGGCTAGAACCCTCCACTGTGGCTCAGCAGCTGCTGGAATCGGGCACCCGTCTCGTATCGCTCGATTGGGCTGGCTGCACGGCCGAGCTATGCTAGTGCGGTCCGGCCTGATGATCGGTCGGCCGTTAGCGAAAGCACCCACTAATGAGCGATGCCCAGGTCCAGATCGACTTTACGGAGCCCGCGATCCAGAAGCTCCGCGACGTGATCGCGGAGTATCCCGAAGACGTCTCCGGCTTGCGCCTCAAGATCGCCGGCCGCAACGCCTCGTCCTTCGAGCATGCTCTGACGATTGTCGAAGTTGGCTACGAGCCGGAGGGCGACACCGTGCTGGAGCTGGAACACTTCCGGCTCTACGTGGAGGGCGACAACCTCGACAAGCTGAACGGCGTGGGGGTCAACTACGAGTTCAAAGGGGAGAAGGCGAGCGGCCTGGAGTTCACAAACCCGAACGCGGCTTGGGCCGACCCTGTCGCGGGCATGATTCAGAAAATCCTGGACGAGCAGGTCAACCCGCAGATCGCCTCGCACGGCGGCTCGATCACGCTGCTCGATTACCGGGACGGCACGGCGTATGTGGAGATGGGCGGCGGCTGCGCCGGCTGCGGGATGGCCAACGTCACCCTGAAGCAGGGGGTGGAGGTCTCGCTCAAGGAGGCGATTCCCGAGCTGAAAGAGGTCGTCGACACGACGGACCACGACGCCGGCACGAACCCCTTCTACAAGCCGTCGAAGAAGTAGCCGACGCCTGTCGATGACACGCGTTCTTCTCGTCTCAACCTACGAGCAGGGCCACCAGCCACTGGGCTTAGCGGCGCCGGCGGCCTACCTGCGCGCGCGCGGGCACGATGTGCGTTGCCTCGACATGGCGGTGCAACAACCCGACGCGGATCGTTTGCGCGACGTGGACCTGATCGCGATCTCTGTCCCGATGCATACCGCCGCGCGGCTGGCGATGGCGCTGGCCCGACGCCTGCGACAGCTCGTCGCCGCGCCGATCGCGTTCTACGGACTCTATGCGTCGGAGCTGGACGAGCAGCTGAGGAGCAGCGGGCTGGCCGATGCCGTCTTTGGCGGCGAGTACGAGATCGGATTGGGGCATCTGGCGGATGCGGTGGCGAACGGCGAGCCGGTCGATGCGCTGGCCGGCAGCGGCAGCCTGCCGCTCTTCCCACGCCAGGATTACCTGCTGCCTGACCGGGCAGGACTGCCTGCCCTTGACGAGTACGCGCGCTTCGATCCGGGCGACGGCGAGCTGCGGCTGGCCGGGTACGTGGAAGCGACCCGTGGCTGTGCACATCGCTGCACGCATTGCCCGTTGACGCCGACCTACGGGGGCAGGCTGCGGCTGGTCCAGCCGGAGGTGGTACTGGCCGACATCGATCAACTCGTGGCTCTGGGAGCCCAGCACATCACCTTTGGCGACCCGGACTTTCTCAACGCCGCGGGCCATGCCGAACAAATCACGGCCGAGCTCCATGCTCGACATCCGGATCTCAGCTTCGACGCCACGATCAAAGTGGAACATCTGCTCCGGCGTGAGTCGCTGCTGGCTCCGCTCAAGGATCGGGGGCTCGCCTTCGTGACCTCCGCCTTTGAGTCCGTCGACGACGCGCTGTTGGAGCGCCTTGAGAAGGGGCACACGCGGGCGGAGATGGAGACGGTGATGGACGACGCCCGCCGGCACGGGGTGCCGCTGCGGCCGACGTGGCTGCCGTTCACGCCCTGGACGGCGGCGCGAGATTTCTTGGACATCCTTGCCTTCGTCGCGGACCACGAGCTGATCGACCACGTCCAGCCCGTGCAGTACGCCTTGCGTTTGCTGCTGCCTCCGGGCAGCCCGTTGATCGCCCAAGCCGAAGCGGACGGAGCGCTAACCGGCTTCGACGCGGATGGCCTGACGCACACCTGGGCGCATCCCGATCCGGCGATGGACGAACTCCAGCGGTCGTTGGCGACGTACACGTCACAGGCCGCCGCGGCCTGCGATCACGAGGACGACTTTCTCTCGACGGGCCAGCAGTTCGATTCGATCCGGGCGACGGCGGTGGATGCGTTGGGGGGCTCGGGCCCGTCGGGCAGCGGAGTCGTACGCGTCAGCCGTGGCGTTCCCGGCCTGACGGAAGATTGGTTCTGTTGAGCGGAGCCGACGGAGGAGCAGTTGGCTCCTCTCGACAAGGCGCTCTCCGTTTAGCAGGTCCGCCCGCCCCAGACGGCCAGGTGATGCCCGCGCAGCCAGGAAGGTCTCTGTGGTTAGTCGCCGCCGCTTACGGCGGTGGGTTCCGCTTCTTCCGCGGCGGGCCCGGCGGCGAGCTGTGTAGCGAAGGCTGCGCGGCCTTCGCGTTCTTTCTCGGTCAGGGAGAGCACCGTCTCCGGGATCCAGAAGGGCAGGTCCTGGTCGGCGCGACTGGGGGCTAGTAAATCATCCAGGTCCATGACCAGTTCGTTGCGGTCGTAGCGGGACTGTTCGTGCCCCTCCCAGAGCGGGAGCATCGCGATGGCGTCGAAGGGACAGACTTCGATGCAGATGTTGCAGCGCATGCAGCGTCCGAAGTCGATGTAGAAGTCGTCGACCAATGACTTGTGATTGCTGGTGCCCGCCGCGAAGTTGGGATTTTTCTGCAGGGTCACCGTCATGCAGTCCACGGGGCAGGCCTTGGCGCACTTGGCGCAGCCGGTGCAGTTGGTTTCGGCGAGGTCGTGATTCCAGATCAGGAACGGGAACGTGCGCGCGCGAACCGGAAGTTCGCGGCGCTCATCCGGGTAGTGCACCGTGACCGGCTTGCGCATGGCGACTTGAGTGCCCCGCAGCATCGCCCGCAACACACCGCGCATTTCGAACGCCTCCCAGAATTAATCTGGCTGCTGATCGATTCCCAGCGTACCAACGCTAGGGGGTGGGCGCTACGGCGTTGCCTTGGGAATCGCCCGCCGGGTTGGAGCCCTCCTCGCGGGTGGGCCGTTGGCCGGCGTCGGCTTCGCCGGCTTCGAACGCCTACTTCAGGTCTTTGCGATAGAGCCGGTAGACCTTGTAGACGTGGATCGGAATGCGTTCCAGCGACGAGTTGAGCAGGGTGTTTTCTTCCAGGACCCAACCCAGTTCGGCTCCGGTGTATCCGGCGGCTTGGCCGCGGGAGTGAATCTCCGCCAGCAGCATGACGTTCATCCCGGCCAGATCGCGACGTCGCATGTACTTCCGCCGCATGCCCAGCAGCACGACGCGCCCCGTCCGCAGCCCCCGCTTCAAGCGCCAGAAGAACTTGGCCCAGCCGAAGGGGAACAGCCGCCCGTTGAGCCCGGCCAGCGCCTCCTGGAAATTGGGCATGGCCACGATCATGGCCATCGGCTCCCCGTCGATCTCGACGATGGCGGTGATGCGAGGGTCGGCCAGTAGTAGCGGTCCCAGCTTCATTTGGCCCGCAAAGTGCTCCGCCTCCTCATCCGAGACTGGGACGAAGCCCCAGTTGTCCTGCCAAGAGTCGTTGAAGATGTCGAGGGCGATTTTGACGTCGTGCTCAAGATGCTTCTCGTCGAAAGAGCGAACCCGCACATCCGGCAACGCGGTGATTCGCTCGTGCCAGTGCTGCATGCGTTCGCTCATCTCCTCGACGGGGTACCACCAGCCCCAGAGGTCTTTCTCCTTCGCGTAGCCGCTCGCCTCGATCAGGGAGCCGAAGTGCGGACGGCCGTGCGGGTTCATCACGGTGGGCGGGTGGTCGAAGCCGTCGACGAGGCATCCCGCTTCCTCGTTGATGGTGAAGGAGACGGGACCGCGTATGAAATCGACCTCGTGCTGGCGCAGCCAGGACTCGGCTGCCTCGAACAAGGCGCCGCTCGCCTCGGCGTCATCGACGCAGTCGAAGAAGCCGAAGAAGCCTGCCTTTTCATCGTGGTAGGCGTCATGGTGGGGGTTGATGTGAGCGGAGATGCGGCCAACGGCTTGGCCGTCGCGCTCGGCGAGGAAGAGTTGGGCCTGTCCATAGCGCAGAAAGGGGACGTGCTTCGGGTCGACCGCTTCCCTCAGCATCATCTTGGGCAGAGGGACCCAGTTCGGGTCGCCGTCATAAACGGTCCAGAGCACATCGACGAAGGCGCTGATGTCGCGCTTGTTCGTAAACGAGAGGGCACGGACCGAAATGCTCACGCCGGGTCCACGACCGCCTCAGCGGCCCCCGTTTCGCTCGACGTCGCGGTCTCGCTGATCTCGAAGCGCAGGCATGAGTGCGCAGCGCGCAGCGTCTCTTCGACCGCGGCCGGGATGTCGCCGCGGGCGAAGATGAAGCCGAGGTATTCACTGCCCTCGGGCAGCGGCACGACCTCGTGCCCGATCGGGATCGAGATCGTGACGGCGTCGACGCCGGGAATGCCACGCGCTTGCTCGAGCCCGCCGACGGCGAGCAGCGTGCCGCCCGCCGGGATCGGGATCATCATCACGCCGGCGGCATCCTCCGCTCGGTCGAACGACTCGATCGGGCTGCCGGTCGCGTGGCGCAGGATCAACTCCTCCAGCGACATACCAACGCCGAAGCTCAGCGTGCGGCCACAGAGCCCGCCGATGCTGCGCGCCGCGACGTCGATCGGGAAGACGCCGTCGTCGTTGAGACGGAGTTCGATGTGGACCGCGCCGTTGACGATGCCGAGTGCGCGCGTCGCCGCCTCGGCGGTGTCGATTACGGAGCGCTGTCGGTCGCGGGGTAGTCGCGATGGCGTGACGTAGATGGTCTCTTCGAAGAAGGGGCCGGTAAGCGGATCGGGCTTGTCGAAGAGCGCCAGCACGTGCAGCGCGCCGTCCTCGACCAGACCCTCGAGGGAGACCTCGTCGCCCGGCAAGTAGTCTTCGACGAGGTAGCTGTTGGCGGCCTCACCGCATTCTTCTTTGACGTCGGGCAGACGCAGGATCTCGCGCAGGCGGCCGACGGCGGCGACGAATTCGTCTGGGTTGTTTGCGCGGATTACACCGCGGCTGGCGGACAGCGCCAGGGGTTTGATGACGCAAGGGAAGTCGATGCTGCCTGCTTCGCGGCGGGCGTCGCGGTCGAGCGGGATGACGCGCCAGGTGGGGGAGGCGATGCCGGCCTCGTCGAGCAGGCGTCTCATTAGGGGCTTGTCGCGCGTGGCGCGGGCCGCCTCGACGGGGTTGTGCGGCAGGCGCAGCCGGCTCGAGGCCTCAGCGGCCAAGATGGTGCCCGCGTCGTCGACAGCGAGGATGGCGTCAAGCGGGTAGGAGTCGGCGAACCGCGCGATAGCAGCGGCGCCCGACTCAGGGTCGCTGAAGTCGGCCGTCAGCGTGCGTCCCGGGAAGAGCTCGGCCAGGGGCTGTCCGCGGTCGGAGCCGACGACGACTTCCAGTCCCAGCTTGGCAGCCGCGTCCATGAAATCCGGTGCACGGTAGGACGCCGTGGGGATCAAAAGCAGAACGCGCGCCACGTTGTCTCCTCGATCGATTTTCGCGGTCCGAGTGTAGCCGGGGGCGCTTTAGCATCAGTATCGGGCTGTACCTTCCATTGAGCTGGAAGGTTTATGGTGGGGACGAGGACGCGCCATGAAAATCGGTGAGCTGGCGGGGACAACCGGGGTCGGGACGAAGACGATCCGGTACTACGAGAGCATCGGGCTGCTGCCCGAGCCAGCGCGCAGGCCGTCGGGCTATCGCGACTACTCAGGTGAGGATGTTTCGCGGCTCGAATTCGTCGCCAAGGCGAAAGCGCTCGGACTGTCGCTGGAGGAGATCAGCGACATCCTGCAGGCCAGCTCCGCCGACGCGGTCAACTGCGACCACGTTCTCGCACTGCTGGCCCACAAGCGCGACGCCATCGACGTCTGGATCGAGGACGCCGCCGCGCTGCGCGACGCGCTCGACCGGACGATCGAAGCGTCCCAGAGTTCGAGAACGGATCTGGGCGAGTCGGAGTCGGCATATCACTGCCCCGTGATCGAGCGCGGTCTGCACGAGCGCGCGTTGGAACTGGAACCGGCCGGAGCAACCGGCATCGAAAGAGAGGCCTTGAGATGACTGAGACCAAGACCCTGCACATCCCCGCGATCCATTGCGAGGGCTGCATCGAAAGCATCCAACGGATCGTGGAACGCAAGGGCGCCAAGCTGGACGCGGGCGATCACGAGACGAAGAACGTCACGATCAGCTTTGAGCCGGACAGCGTCAGCGCCGACGAGCTAGTGACGGCACTGTCCGACGCCGACTTTGAGCCCGGAGAGGCCTAGCGGATCGAGAGGCCCAGCGATGAGCGAGGCCAGTCTTCCATCCCCTGCGCCGGTTCCCGAGCCGAGTCCGAAGCAGCCGAGTGGGTCGTCGGAGCACGTCATCCTGCCGATCGAGGGGATGTTCTGCGCGGCCTGCGTGCTGCGGATCGAGAAGGTGGTGGGGCGGGTGGACGGCGTGCAGGCGGTCAGCGTCAATCTCGCCTCCGAGCGGGCCAGCATCGACTTCGATCCCGCGACCGCCAACGAAGCGGACCTCGTCGCCGCGGTGGAGCGGGCTGGCTACGATGTGCGGGAGCTGAACATCGACGACAGCGAGGAAGAGGCACTGAAGGTGGCGGAGCGGCGCTCGCTGTTGCGCAGCGCATCGATCGCGCTGGTGGTGGGTTGGGGCACCGTGCTGGCGACGCAAATCAACACCTGGGCCGATCTGAACTGGGACCGGGACGCTCTGTTCATCAGCCTGCTCGTGGTGTCATCGCCGCTGCTCGTGTTTAGCGGACGCGGCATCTTTCGGGCGGCCTGGCGGGTGGGGCGCCACGGCTCCAGCGATATGAACACGCTGATCGCACTGGGCGTGATCGCGGCCTACGGCTACAGCCTTGCGGCGACCGTCGCGCCGGGAGCGTTCGAAGACGCGGGGCTGAAACGCGAGATCTTCTACCAGACGGCGTTGATCATCGTTGGCGCGGTGATGCTGGGGCGCTATTTCGAGGCCCGTGCCAAGGGGAAAACATCGTTGGCGATCCGGCGCTTGCTGGACCTGCGCCCACGCCTGGCGCGGGTGGAGCGGGATGGCGAGGAGATCGAGCTGCCGGCAGAGCAGTTGGTGGTGGGCGATCTGATCGCCGTGCGGCCGGGGGAGCAGATCCCGGTGGATGGTGTGGTGATCGAGGGGCAGTCGGGCGTCGACGAGTCGATGTTGACGGGGGAGAGTTTGCCTGTCGACAAGGCCCCGGAGGATCAACTCTTCGGCGCGACGCTGAACGGCAGCGGTTTGCTGCGGATGCGGGCGACCCAGGTGGGGGCGGAGACTGTCCTGGCGCGCATCATCAGCCTGGTCGAAAGCGCGCAAGGATCGAAGGCTCCGGTGCAGCGCCTGGCCGATCGGGTCGCGTCGATCTTCGTGCCGGTCGTACTGATCATCACGCTTGCCACGTTCGTCTTGTGGTGGGCGGTGGGACCGGACCCGGCGCTGACGTTCGCAATTCTGAACGCCGTGGCGATTCTGGTTGTCGCCTGCCCCTGCGCGCTCGGGCTCGCGACGCCGACGGCGGTGATGGTGGGCAGCGGCAAGGGGGCGGAACACGGGGTGCTGTTCCGCTCGGCGGAGGCGCTGGAACGTGCCCACGCCGTGACGGCCGTCGTGTACGACAAGACGGGCACGCTGACGGCGGGGCGCCCGGCGGTGACGGAGGTGGTGACGTTCGGGGGGAATTCGCGGGACGATCTGCTGCGCTTAGCGACATCCGTTGAACGCGGTTCGGAGCATGCGCTGGCATCGGCGGTTGTGGCTGCGGCCGCCGAGATCGAGGTCGCCGAGGCGACGGACTTTGAGGCGGTGGCGGGCAAGGGGGCACGGGCCCAGGTCGAGGGTTGTGAGGTGTTGGTGGGGAACGTGCGCTTGCTCGACGAGGCAGGGATCGCGACGAGCGCTGCTGCGGACAGTCTGGCCGACTTCGCGAAGGCCGGCCAGACTCCGATTTTGGTCGCTGTCGATGGCGCGCTGGCGGGCATGATCGCCGTCGCCGACACGCTCAAGCCATCTGCCCCGCTCGCCGTCCAGGCGCTACGGCGGGAGGGGTTGCGGACGATTCTCCTGACCGGCGATACCGATGCGACGGCGCGCGCGATCGCGGCCGAAGTGGGAATCGACGAGGTCCTGAGCGAGGTCCTGCCGGAAGACAAGGCCGCCACGATCGCGAGGCTGCAAGCAGAAGGCGAAGTCGTGGCCATGGTGGGCGACGGGATCAACGACGCTCCGGCGCTGGCTATGGCTGATCTCGGCATCGCGATGGGTGGCGGGACCGATGTTGCCATCGAGACGGCGGACGTGACGCTGATGCGCGATGACCCGCGTGGTGCGTTGCAGGCGATCCAGGTCGGTCGGTCGACGATGCGGATCATCCGGCAAAACTTGGTTTGGGCCTTCGGCTACAACATCTTGCTGATCCCAATTGCGGCCGGGCTGTTCTATCCGATCTTCCAGGAGATCGGACCGGTGCCGGGTGGCCTGGGATGGCTGTTCGGGGAGGTTGGCTTTTTCGAGCCGATCGTCGCGGCTTTCGCCATGACGATGTCCAGCCTCAGCGTGATGGCGAACTCGCTGCGGCTGAACCGGCTGAAATTGCGCGACGATCCGGGTCCGCCCGCTGCGGGAGCGCAGCCCGTCGGTCGATCGATTCCGGCGCCGGCACAAAG
>CAUYZA010000054.1:0-12455 GCA_963577225.1 Dehalococcoidia bacterium
GACAAGCCCCAGCAGGACGAACAACGGCTCCGCATTCAGCTCATTGTCGAGCCAGAGCCCACCGAGCACGCCCAGCACGATGCTGGTGACGAAATACCAACCAATCCCCAGTAAACCAAGGGCGGGCCGCAGTTGATTTCGCACTGCCGCCCCCTAAAGGGACCCGTTAAAACCTCGGGAAGGCTATCACGAGCCCCCAGTAGCAACAACGGAATCCCCGGAAGTCCAACTGCGTACAATCGGCTACAAAAGTCGGCCTCGCGCGCCTGCTGCCGCGCACGAAACGGGCCTCTAGCTCTCGCCGAAATCGTCCAGATCGAGGCCATCGATGAAGTCGCGGAAGGCCGACATGCCTTCGAGTTCCTCTTCCCGAACGGGCAGCCGCCGCGCCGGGGACTCGCCGCCCGCGTCGACGATGGAGCCGTCCTCGTCCAGCACGACCCCCGCCTGGTCGAGCACCTCGTCCTCGCAGAAGATCGGGGCGTCCGTCCGCACCGCCAGCGCGATCGCGTCGCTCGTGCGCGAGTCGATCTGGAGGTCCTCGCCGTTGCGCGTGAGATAGATGCGGGCGATGAACGTGTCATCGCTGATGGCGCTAACGACGATCCGCTGCACGCTGGAGCCGAGTTCACCGATCACGTTAGCCAGCAGGTCGTGCGTCATCGGGCGGCTGACTTTGACGCCCTGTTGCTTGAGCGTAATTGCGTCCGCCTCCGCCGCCCCAATCCAGATCGGCAAGAAGCGGTTGCTGTCCTTCTCCTTGAGGATGACCACGCGGTTGTAGTTCATCAGGGAGACGCGGATCGCTTCGATGATCATCTCTTGCATGTGCGGAGTCCGTGTAGCCGGGGTGAGATAAGGCCCGCCCCTACGCGGACGCGCCGTGTGTACCCGCGACCGAAGACACCTCAGGCGCGCCATCCCGGCAGAAGCCAGGATACGCAGCCCCTGCAGGCTGCGCAACGATTTCCGGTTACGGCTCTTCCGCTTCGCCCGCGCTGCCTAGCCGGTCCAGCAAGGCCGGTGGATCCTGCGCCGCCAGCCTTCGCATGTAGACGCTGAACAACGCCATCAGCAGCGTCATACCGGCGACCACAAACAGCACGCTAGCCACACCGATCGCGTCCGTCAGCCCCCCGATCCCCACCAGGGCGACCATCGAGACGGCGTTGGCCAGCATCAGCTGGGCGGAGAAGACCCGACCCCGCATGTCAGCCGGCGCCCGTTCGTGCAACACCGTCTGCGCCGGCGCATTGATCATCGCGTAGGCAATGCCCATCGGAAACGCCAAGATCACTGCGACGAAGACCAACAACGACGTGCCCAAAACCTGATCCGGCCCCAGCAGATCCCACGGCTGCTGCTCCTGCAGGAAGTCCACCAGGAAGTCGACTCCTCCCATCGCCGCGATGGCGAGGCTCAGGCCGAAGAGTCCCACCGTCACAATCCCGGTTGGCGAATATCGCCTCCCCAGCACGATCAGCAAGCGCAGCGCCATGATCGCGCCCAGGCCCACCGGCCAGAAAATGAAGACGGAGTCGTCGGGGTCCTGTAGCAAGACATCCTTGACGAAGCGTGGCACCAGCAGCGCGAACATGAACAGCAACAGGCCCCCGGCGGAGAGCTGGAGCATCGCCAAGGTGGTCAGCCGGTCGCGACGGATGATGCCCCAGGCCTCGCGCAGCTCGCCGGGCACGGAGCGGGCCCGGTGTCGCCAGGACTCGCTTTCAAAGCCTCGCTCCGGCGGCAGCGGTGGCACCCAGAACAGTAGCGGCACCGTCAGCATGATCAGAACCGCCGCGATGATGTACGACGCCTCAAATCCGAACAGCTTCAGCATCAGCGGCGCGACCATCACCATGCCCACCAGTTGGGCAGTGACCGTGGTCAGTTGGAAGACCGAGTTGGCCGAAAGCAACTGCGCGCGGGGAACGAAGGCCGGAACCGAAGCCGATGCGGCCGGCAGGAAGAACTGCCCCATCGTAGAGGTCACGAAGGCGACCGCATAGATCGAAGCCACTGACACGTCGGCGAAGACCAACAGCCCCGTCACAACGGCGCGGATGGCGTTCGTCACCATCAACACCTTGCGCTTGTCGTAGCGGTCGACCACGACCCCCGAGATCAAACCAAAGACGACGGGCGGCGCCGCCATCGCCACGATCAGACCCGACCCAGCGATGCTGCTCTCGAAGCGATCGACGATCAGGATCAACAGCACGAACTGCAGTCCGGTGTTGATCGTTTGCGAGATCCCCTGCGCTGCCCAGAGCGCCACGAACTGGCGGTTGCTGAACAGCCCGGGCGGCAGAGCGCCGCCCTCGCCTGCCGACGAGAGGTGCAAGCCCGCGTCCTCTAAGGAGAACGCATCCTCGTCCGGCCGCTCGCCCCCCGGCGCCGGGTCGGCCGAGCGTCCGGCCTCCGAGCCATCCTCGTCGCCGCCGAAAATGCGCCAGCGCTTAGTTCTCATGCGTGCTGCTCATCGCGAGCATCTCATGTCAGCGACCTCTGGGTCCGGCGTCGATGCCAGGCCTCCCGCGGATCGGGACTGCCCCAACGAGCCCAGGTCCAGGCAAAGACCAGCAGCACCGGCGTGAGACCCAGCACGACGCGCACGTCCAGAACCTCCGTCAGCGCCCCACCCGTCAACAACGGGGGGATCGCCGCCACCCCCGCCACGAGGGTCTGCAGGGCAAAAACCCGTCCCTGCATGCGAACCGGCACCCGCGTATTCAGGATGGCATTGGCGGCCACATTGACCAAGGAGAAGGCGAAGCCCATTGGTAACAGGATGATCATCACTATCTGGGAGGCCGAGCTCAGCTCGAACAACCCAAGATCGCGGCGGCCCAGGCCCAAGGCCGTGTCGAGCGCTTCGTCCAGAACATCGATCAGCGACAGCGCGACGACGCCCGCGAGGAAGATCGCCAGACCGATCGTGCCCAGCGTGCCAGTGCCGCGATCGCGCGCGATCCCACTGACCAGCCGCAGACCCAGGAGCAGACCGACGATGGCCGGCAAGACCACGACTGGTATGTGATCGACGTCCTGATCGAGCGTGTCGGTCAGATAGAGCGGCGCGAGGGCCAGCAGCAGCGGCATGGTTGCGGCGACCAGCGCAAGCTGGACGACCGCCTGCCACACATCGTGGTGGTCGCGCAGGAAGTCGCGTGCCTCGCGCAAGCCGCGGGCGCGCGGGCGTGCGTCCCCATCCGGGAACTCGATCTGGCGCTCCTCCTCGATGTGCCGCACACCAATCGGGATCACAGCCGAGTAGACCGACGCCGCCAAAAAAAGGGCGCCCGTGGTGACGAAGGGCGCGTCGACACCGACCGTGCTCGTCAGGGCGGGCGCCAGCACGACAAGGCCCGCCACCTGGGCCACTTAGCGCATGAAGTTGAGGAACGCGTTGGCCGCCGTCAGGTTCTCGCACCGTACCAGCGTGGGCACCAGCGCGGACTCAGCCGGCCCCACGAACGGTCCCAGCGCCGCCAAGACCAGGATGAGACCGAAGACCTCTTCGGTGCCCTGCCCCGAAGCGATGAAGACGAAGCAGGCCGTCGCGCGCAGTGCATTGGCCACCGCCAGCAGCCAGGTCTTCCGCACCCGATCAACGATCAGTCCGGCACCTAAGCTGACGACCGCAGCAGGCAAAACCCAACTGAGGACGACCACGCTGGAGAGCAGTCCGGAATTCGTCTCCTGGACGATGACGATCAGCGAACCGAACTGCGCCGTATTGCCCGCGGTTTGGCCCAGCGTGCGTGCCAGCCAGAGCACCCGGAAGTCCGAGTTGAGATGGACGGGCGGCAGATCCCCGTCGTTCTGAATGACGGCCTCGTCAGGCACCGGTCTCGCCCGACGACGCAGCGCTTGGGTCGGGCGGGGCGCTCGCCGCGCCGCGCGAGACGAAGTTCTTCAGCCGCTTCTCCGCGACGGGCCGCGCCAGCATGACCCGACGGTTGCACGTCGTGCAGACCAGGCCGATGTCGGCACCGATGCGAGAGACCCGCCACTCGAAGCCGCCGCAGGGATGGCGCTTGCGCAGCGCCACGACGTCGTCCACCCGGAAGTCGACGATTGCCATCGGTACCCCGCGATCAGTGCCGACCGCCGCCAGCCCCGCCCGAGGACTCAGCAGTCGGCTCGCGGCGGGCCGCGTTGATCGCCTCGCGCAGTTCCAGCGCGGCGTCGCGGGCGGCCCGCGCGAAGTCGTCTCCATCCGACGCGTATAACACCGAGCGCGATGCGCTCAGCATCAGACCGCCGCCTTGCGCGTCCAGGCCGCGCGCGACAGAGCCCTCCAAGTCGCCGCCCTGCGCGCCGATACCCGGCAGCAAGATCGGCAGATCGGGACAACGTGCGCGGATCTGGGCCAGCTCGTCCGGATAGGTGGCTCCCACCACGAGCCCCACGTTCCCGTGCGGCTGATTCCACTCGTTCGCCAGATCCGCCACGCGCATGTACAGCGGCTGGACGTCCTCCTGCCCGTCGCGCGTGGTGCTGAGGTCCTGCATGTCGGGCGCGCTGGGATTCGACGTGCGGCAAAGCACGAACGCGGTCCGATCCGGCCGGGCCAGAAACGGCGCCACGCTGTCCGCGCCCAGGTACGGGTTGACCGTCATGGCGTCGGCCCCGAAATAGTCGAAACCGGCGCTGGCGTAGGCCTCCGCGGTGGAGCCGATGTCGCCCCGCTTGGCGTCCAGCAGTACGGGAATCTCGTCCGGCACGGCGTCGATAGTCGCCTTGAGGGCGTCCCAGCCCTCGCGGCCGTAGGCCTCGAAGAATGCCGACTGCGGTTTGTAGACACAGACCAGATCCTGCGTCGCCTCGATGATCGTGCGGCAGAACCGCTCCACGTCATCGATCGGCATGAAGGCGGGTTGCGGATCAAGCCCCACGCAGAGCAACGAGTCGTTCCGGTTCGAGGCGGCTCGCAGTTTCTCGCGGAACGTCATGCGCTCAGTCTAGCCCGCCCGTCCAGGCCGCCTGAGCCGCCCACTCGGCTTGTCGCTCGCCGGAGCGCCGGTCACGATGTGGGCATGACCAACACCGGCCAGGTGGAAGTCCACTTCACGCCGCCACCGCCCAACCTGCTCGCGGGCACGACGTGTCTAGTCATCGACACCCTGCGCGCGACGACCGTGATCACCACGCTCATCTCCGGCGGCGCCGTCGCCGTTTACCCGGTCGCGACGCTGGATGCGGCCCGCCAGCTGGCGCAGGACCTCGACGCGAAACTTATCGGCGAGCGCGGCGGCCTCCCGGCCGAGGGCTTCGACTACGGCAACTCGCCGGCCGAGTTCGCCACGCTCAACGTGCGCGGCTGGACGTTGGTGCAGTCGACGAGTAACGGCTCACAAGCCCTAGAGCGGGCCGGCGCGGCCGAGCGAATCCTCGTCGCCTGCCTGCGCAACCGGCTTGCCGCGGCGCAGACGGCGCTGGCGACATCGAACGATCTCGCGATCGTCTGCAGCGGGGACGGCGGCGGCAGCCGCCCATCCGTCGAGGATGCCTACACGGCTGGGGCGCTGGTCGCGCAGTTGATTTCGTTGGAACCGACCCTGGAACTGGCCGCGGGAGCTCGCCTAGCGATCCGCATCCACGACTCCTACGCGACGGCGGCAGACGCCTTCGCCGACGCACCCCACGCCGGCACTCTGCGCCAGCTCGGCCTGCAAGCCGACCTCGACTTCGCCGCCGCACTCGATGTCGAATCAGCGCTGCCGCGCGTCGCCCGCGACCCGCAAGGCAGACTTCGCATCATCGGGTCATAGGAGCTTGCTGCCTGATCCGCTCAAGGCTGTTCTTCCAACAGCAGCCACGCCTCTTCCAGGCGCGCGACGTCTGCATGCGGCGAATCCACGCCGCCATAGCGCAGTCGGGAGAAGCGCTCAGAGATTTCGGCCGGCACGTCCGAGCCGTACTGCGAACGGAGGACGGTCGCAAACTGCAGCGGCGTGCGGGCGATCGGCCTGACATTGCCGCGTCGCTCCGCGTCGGCCAGCACCTCGAAGTAGAGCCGCGCCACGGGCAAGTCGCCCTCGCCGACACCGGCCGAGCGGCGAAACCGGTTGCGCAGGTTCCGCCACGCGCCCTTCAAGTCATCCAGCACGTTCGCCTCGCTCCAGAGCGAGTCACGCTCTTCATCGGCCGCAGCCGGACGGGCGCCGAAACGTCGGAAGAGCGCCACCACAAGGATGGCGAACACCACCACCAGCCCGATCGCGCCGAAGACGCGCACGAGCACGGCACCGGCCGATGAGGACTCGCCCTCCAGCGACTCCTCCCCCGGCAGCCCTTCGCCTTCGTCGTCGAAATTGAACTCCGGTAACTCCAACGCCTGCTCAGGCGGATTGTCCGGAACGATCAGATCGATCAGCCAGGCCAGCGGCCAGAGCAAATAGGCGATGCCGAGGAAGACATAGCCCAACCCATCGCCCAGCACCTCCAGCACGGGCTCCGCGACGCCGGTCCCGGCGATCCCGGCGATCACCAGCAACACGATCAGCATGAAAATCGCAACCGCGGCCCAGACGAGGCCGAGTGTCGCGATGAAGGTGAGACTGGTGGCGCGGAACGAGCCCGTCACCTCCACCTTCGCCCGGCTCGCCGCGCGGAAGGCGATCACCGCCAAACCGACCATGACGTAGGTCAGCGCCGCGAGCCGGACCGTGCCCTCGATGCCAAAATCGTTACCGCCAACGAATCCGGCCGCAAACGCGACGGCCGCGAACGCGATGGGCCCCTGCAGCCCACGCTCCTCCACGTTGGCCGTCCCCAGCAGGACGCCGCGGAACCAGATGAAGAAGAGGAGGACGCCGTCGATCGTATGATCGACGCGGCCGAACTTGCGAAAGGCATCGCTATCGGGCTCGCTCAGATCGCCGATCCAGCCGAAATCCCAAACCCGCAGCGACTCCGAAAGATCCAGGCGGCCGACGATCTGCAACGCGACGACCGTCAGCAGCGCGCCCAGCACCCACCGCTGCGTGTTCGAGATCTCGCGTTGTGCCAGCCAACGGGTCGCGAACATCGCGACGGCCATCAAGCCCAGCACCCCCCAAGCGGAAAGAGTCTCGGAGTGGTTCCCGGGGATCTTGCCGATCACCGCCACGATCACGACGATCGGCATCGCCTCGACGACGAGGGTCGCGACGCTCAGCGTCCAATTCTCGAAGTCGACGCCGGATCGCGCGGGCTTGGGGGCGACGTCGCTCAACTGAGCGTCCGCCATCTCAGGGCCCACCGTGCGTGCTGGGGCCGTCACGGTTGGACTGGCCTGTCCCGGGGCGCGCCCAAGCGCTTTCGCGAGCCCCCACCTGAGATTCTTGCCGCTGCCCCCGTCCCGCTCCCGGGTCGGGACGGTCACCGTTCCCCGCTGCAGCACCTCTGCCCATCTGCTCGGATTCCAACTCGGGCCGGAACTCAAGATCCTTGCGCTTGAGCGAACGCCCATCGACGCGGGTGAACGCGATCCCGTCCAAGGCCGCCCGCACATCCTGCACCGGCACGCCGCCGAACTCCTCCGGCGGATCCAGGATGCCCAAGTAGATCACCGCGACTTGGTGGCCGCGCTGCTTCACGCGCCGCAACGCCTCGGCCAGGCGTGGCGGAGTGAGCGCCGTGATGAGCACGATCGTGCTGCCCAGCGGCAGGCGACGCGCCTCTTCGTCCACTAGCCGATCCATCGTCACCAGCGTGAACGAGTCCACCATCGCCAGAGCCTCCAGCACGGTCAGCAACTGGCGATCGCTGCGCCCGGCCGGTACCCGGATGGTCGAATCTTCTGTTGGGAACGAGCAATTGGAGATGAGACCGAAGGGCAACTGCTCGTCGGCGTAGGCCGTGGCCAGCGTCGCGGCCACGGAGATCGACTGCTCATAGATCTCCGCAATGAAACCCTGATACGGCTCCGGCACCGTGGTCACGTTGAGCGCGATCACGATCTGCGGATTGCTCGACGGATCGTAGATCCGGCTCTGCAGCTTGTGGTGACGCGCCGTCGCCTTCCAATCAACCCGTTTGAGTGGGTCGCCGCCGCGGTAGTCGCGCAAGCCCTTCAGTCGTGTGGGATCTTCGAACAGCGGCTGGCCGCCCGCCGTCTCGCCGTAGGGGTGGTACAGCGGGATCTCCAACACGTCCAGCGGCACGGTCTCGGGATAAACCCAAAGTTTCTGCACGCGGGCATCTTCCCGCTGGCGCGTGAAGAACCCAAACAGATCGCCGGAGCGCAAACGCGTCTCGCCGAACTGGTAGAACCCGCGCGCGACGAGCGGGATCTTGTACGTCCACACGATGCGCTCGTACCAGCGCATGCTCGTGCGACGGTCGATCATGGCCTCGTCGCTGCCATTGGTGAAGGAAAGCCGACGGTTGTTCGGCGCCAGCACCGGCGGCAGCGACAGGCGCAGCTCTAACCAGGGCAGAGGCAGCAGCTTGCGGTTCTCGATCCGGACCCGCCATTCGATCGCCTCGCCGACGAAGGCGTGCGTCTGGGACAACTCCTGCGACGTCTCGACCAAGCGCAGCGACCAGCGTCCCCAGAGCCGCGCCAACCAGCCCGCGACGAAGATCGCCGCGCCCACCAGCGCCACGATCACCTCGTCGGCAGCGACGCCGATCAGGACCAGCAGCAGGGACGCGATCACCCAGCTCTCGCGCAGCGCGCGGTTCTGTTGCGGTTCAACAAAGCGCGAAAGATCGCGACGGCGCTTCTGCCGCTTCTCTAACCGAGCGTCCACCCGCTCCTCCAGGCCCTGACCACCGCCCGGGGAGAACAGCGCCATGGCTAGGCTTCGATCGGAACCGGCACCCGCTGCAGCAACTCCGCCAGCACGGAGTCCGTCGTGCCGGAGCGCAGGCGGCTCTGGGTCGACAAGCGCATGCGATGTGGCAGCACCGCGGGCGCCATCTCCTGCACATCGTCGGGCAGGACGTAGTCCCGCCCACGGATGGCGGCCAACGCGCGGCTTGTACGCAGCAGGGCGAGCGAGCCGCGTGGGCTCGCGCCCAGGTCGAAGGCATCCTCGTCGCGCGTCGCCTGGACCAGCGCCACGATGTAGCTGCGCACCCGTTCGTGCACCTGCACCTGTTCCACCGCCTTGCCCAGCGCCAGCAACCGCGGCCCATCGACGACCGGCACCAACTCCTCCAGCGGCTGGGCCCGCTCGAAGCGGACGAGGATGGCGTCCTCCTCCTCCGGCGTGGGGTAACCCAGGCTGAGCCGCAGCAGGAAGCGATCGAGCTGCGCCTCGGGCAAGGGGAACGTGCCCTCCAGCTCGACGGGATTCTGCGTGGCGATGACGAGGAACGGGCGCGGCATCATCAGGGTCTCGCCCTCGATGGTGAGCTGTCGCTCCTCCATCGCCTCCAGCAAGGCCGACTGCGTGCGCGGGCTGGCGCGGTTAATCTCGTCGGCCAGCACGAGTTGCGCGAGCAGCGGCCCGGCGCGGAATTCGAACTCGCCACTCTTCTGGTTGTAGATGTTGATCCCGGAAATGTCGGCCGGCATCAAGTCGGGCGTGAACTGGATGCGACGGAACTGCAGACCCAACGAGCGCGCCAGCGACTTCGCCAGCATCGTCTTGCCGAGGCCCGGCACGTCGTCCAGCAGAATGTGCCCCTCAGAGAGGAGCGCCACCAAGACGTGGTCGATCACCTGGTCCTTGCCCACGATCACCCGGGCCACGCTCTGCCGAATGGTATCGGCCGCCGTCGCGACATCGCTGAGCGAAGCCTGGGCAAGCGTGGGCGCGGCGCTATCGGAGTCGGGCACTGGCTAGTCCTGAATTCAAGCTGATGCAACGGCAGGCGGGGTCCGTAGCGTATCAGCGATTCTCTCTATTGGCGCTTGCTCGCAGCCCGTCCGGCGTGAAAGCCTCAGTGTCCAGAGCGAGCCGCGGAAGGCTCGATCGCGTCAGGAACCTAGGCGAGGAACGAGGCTGGGATGCGCGCTGAAATCATATCGATCGGGACCGAGATCCTGCTGGCCGACATCCAGGACACTAACTCCCGCTTCATCGCCTCGCGCCTGCCTGCGCTCGGCATCGACCTCTATTACATGCACCAGATCGGCGACAACCGCGACCGCTTGCGCGAGCTGATCGAGACCGCGATGGCGCGCTCCGACCTTGTCATGCTGACCGGCGGCCTCGGACCGACCGAGGACGACGTCACCCGTGACGCCATCGCGGACGCCTTTGGGGAAGAGGCCTATGTGGTGCCGGAACTTGAGGCCACGCTGCGCGGCTTCTTCCAGCGCCGCGGTGCTGAGATGCCCGAGAAAAACATCAAGCAAGCCACCGTGATCCCGTCGGGCGAGGCGATCCCCAACCCGCGCGGCACCGCGCCCGGCTGGTGGGTAGAGCGTGACGGCAAGATCGTCGTCGCCATGCCCGGCCCGCCGGCCGAGATGACCGGCATGTGGGACAACGACGTGGCACTGCGGCTGCGGGAACGCAGTCACGAGGAAGTCATCGTCAGCCGCACGATCAAGACGGTTGGCGTGGGTGAGGGAACCGTCGACGAAATGGCGGGGCCGCTGCTCAAGTCCGCCAACCCCACCATCGGCGTCTATGCCAAGCGTGACGGTGTCCATCTCCGGCTCACCGCCAAGGCGCCGGACGAAGCGGCGGCCGAGCTGTTGATCCACCCGGTCGAGCAGCAGATCCGCGAGCTGTTCGGCACGTCCGTGTGGGGAACGGATGACGACACGCTGCAGGGGTCGATCGGCGACCTGCTCAAGACCAACGGCATGACCATCGCGGTGATGGAATCGTGCACCGGCGGGCTACTTGCCAGCACGCTGACCGATGTCGCGGGCTCCAGCAGTTACTTCATGGGCGGCTTAGTCACCTACAGCGAGGAAGCCAAGCAGCGCTATGGCGTCCCGGCGGAGGTGATCCTGGAGCACGGCGTCGTTTCGGAGGAAACGGCCCGGGCGATGGCGCACGCCGTGCGCGAGGAGATGGGCGCCGACATCGGCGTGGGCATCACCGGCGTGGCCGGGCCGGAGCCGCATGGCGGCAAGCCAGTAGGCACGACCCACATCGGTATCGAAACGCCAACCGACTCCGCCCACGCGGGCTACGTCTTCGCCCAGACCCGCGAGGCGATCAAGAACCGCGCCGTCACCAGTTCACTGACGCTGATTCGCCGCGCCGCCCTTGGCGAACCGCTGCGCACGGCCCGCTAGGCCCGCCGCGCCCACGCGGTGGCCTCGCACCGTCTCAGCCGAGCCAACAGCGTTTGACAAATCGCTAGATCATTCCAATACTTGGATCGTTCTAGATCAACCGGCACAACCATCGTGCCGAGTCCAGTCTGAGGAGCCACCGATGGGACTCGCCAAGAACCAGTACCTGGTCCTGGACTTCCTGGCCGGCCGGCCCGGCGAGTTGGCCGGGATCGACGTCGCGGACCAGATCGGCCAGATGGGGCGAAGCTCGGTCTACGCGGCGCTAGCAGCGCTGCAGCGCGACGGCTTCGTCGACGCGTGCTGGGACCACAGCGCCTCGCACCCCCGCCGCATGGTCCAGATCAGCCCCACCGGGCGGGCCGAGCTCACCACCGAGCGCGCGCTGCTCAGCCCCAGTCCGCGCGCATTCGTGGAGGGATCGGCATGAGCCGTCCACCCCATCATCCGCAGCGAATCCTGGCCCGCGCCGGTCCACTCGACGCTAAATCTCCTGGTCATCGGCATCTTCGGTCGTGCCTGGCTCGCGACGTGGCTGCGGCTCTTCCCCTCCGGGCGCCACGACCGTGCGCTGGACCCTGCACGACGAGCTCAGCTCGGCACCCAGCCATCTTCGCTGGCGACGGGCGATCGGATTCTTCGCGCAACTGCCCAGCTTCGCTGCCGACCAGGCGGAGGCGGAGTCGACGCCCGCCACCCAGACCGGCGGACAACCACCCGAGGGTGGACCGCCCGAGCCCAACGCGAGCGCACTCGGCTGGTCGCCGCAGCGCGTCGTGCGCGACGTCGGATTCGCACTAGCCGCCATGATCGCCGTCGTCGTCGCGCTCGTGAACTGGGTCAACGGGTTCGGCACGCTCTTCGAACTGTTCGACCGCCGCGCCGTCACCGGCGCCGCCACTGGCGCGATCGCCGTCACGTTGGTCTACGGCACACTGCCGGTGGCCTTGGTCTACAACCGTCGCTTCTTCGCGTGGACACCAGCCCGGCGCGCGGACCGCGATGAAACCGTCCAGCAACGAGTCACCTGGTGGCTCGCCAGTGCGGGGTTTGGCTTGCTCGCGCTCGTGATTTACGCCGGGGTCCTCGGCGAGTACATGGACAACTACGATTGGCGCGGCATTGACCTGTCGTTTGGCGCCGCCTTCGGCATGGCCGTCGTCGCGCTCCTGGGCGTCACGCCACTGGCCTGGGTCGTCCGCCATCGTTACTGGGTCGGGCGTTCCGCTGGCTCGGAGTAGACGGACGGGCCGGCGGT
>CAUYZA010000055.1:0-12371 GCA_963577225.1 Dehalococcoidia bacterium
CCCGGCAGACGAAGCCCCGGCAGACGAAGCCCCGGCAGACGAAGCCCCGGCAGACGAGACCTAGGGCTCAGATCGCCCCGAGCCCTGCCCTTTTGGGCAGGGCTCTCGCATTGTCCCGTGCCGTAGCCTGAGTTCAGGTGGTTTTCACCCTGTTATAGGGCGGATCCTTGACCGGCCTGAGGGCGATCCGTGTGGACGCTCCCGAAGCCCCTTGGTACGCTCGATCCATGCGGGAGGATCGTCATGGCTGACCGCTTCGACAAGTTCACCGAGCGCGCGCGTCGCGTCCTGACCCTGGCACAGGAGGAGGCGCAGCGCTTCAATCACAACTACATCGGCACGGAGCACCTGCTCCTCGGCCTGGTACGGGAGGGCGACGGCGTTGCCGCCAAGGTCCTTGCCAACCTCGGGGTGGAGTTGAGCAAGGTCCGGTCCGCTGTGGAGTTCATCATCGGTCGCGGCGATCGCGCTGTGCTTGGCGAAATCGGCCTCACGCCGCGCGCCAAGAAGGTGATCGAGCTCGCCGTTGACGAGGCGCGCCGCCTCAACCACCACTACATCGGTACGGAGCACCTGCTGCTCGGCCTCGTCCGCGAGGGTGAGGGCATCGCCGCCGGCGTCCTTGAAAGTCTGGGCGTCAACCTTGAGCGTGTGCGCGCGGAGACCACCCGCATTCTCTCCCAATCGGCTCCGCAGGGCGGCGGTGGTGGAAAACCCGCCGCCGCCGGCAGTGGTGCTCGCCAGTCCAGCCGCACCCCCACTGTCGATCAGCTCGGGATCGACCTCACGGCCGCCGCGCGCGCCGACACGCTCGACCCCGTGGTTGGCCGCGAAAAAGAGATTCAGCGCCTGATCCAGATCCTCTCCCGCCGCACCAAGAACAACCCCGTGCTGATCGGCGAGCCCGGCGTTGGCAAGACGGCGGTTGTCGAAGGACTCGCGCAGCGCGTCGCCTCCGGCGATGTGCCCGAGACGCTGCAAGGCAAGCGCCTGCTCACGCTCGACGTTGGATCGCTCGTCGCCGGCACCAAGTATCGCGGCGAGTTCGAAGAGCGGCTCAAGAAGGTGATCGAGGAGATCAAGGCCGCCGGCAACTGTGTCCTCTTCGTCGATGAGCTGCACATGCTCGTCGGCGCCGGTGCCGCCGAAGGAGCCGTCGACGCGGCCAACATCCTCAAGCCGTCCCTGGCGCGTGGTGAGGTGCAGACGATCGGCGCTACCACTCTGGACGACTACCGCAAGCACATCGAGCGGGACGCCGCGCTCGAGCGCCGCTTCCAGCCGATCGTGGTGGAAGAGCCCACCGTTGAGGAGACCATCGAAATCCTCAAGGGGATCAAGCACAAGTACGAAGAGCACCACAAGCTGGAGATCTCGGACGCGGCAATCGAAGCCGCGGCGGAGATGTCCTCGCGCTACATCGCTGACCGCGCCTTGCCCGACAAGGCGATTGACCTGATCGACGAGTCGGCCTCACGCGTGCGTATCCGCCGCTCCTACACGCCACCCAGCCTGAAAGAGGCGATGGTGGGGCTGGAGAGCATCCGCAAGGAGAAGGAGCAGGCGATCAACGCCCAGCAGTACGAGTACGCCGCGGAGCTCCGCGACCGTGAGCTCAAGCTGCAGGAACGGATCGAGGAGCTTGAGAAAGACCTCGACGCCGAACGCTCCGACGACCAGGCGATCGTCGACAGTGAGGACATCGCAGAGGTCGTTTCGATGTGGACCGGCATTCCGCTGATCCAGATCGCCACCGAAGAGTCGGAACGCCTGCTGAAGATGGAGGAGGCCCTCCACGACCGTGTGATCGGGCAGGACGAGCCGATCAAGGCGCTCGCGAAGGCCGTTCGTCGCGCGCGCGCCGGCCTCAAGGACCCGCGCCGGCCGATTGGTGTCTTCATGTTCCTGGGGCCCACCGGCGTCGGCAAGACGCACCTCGCGCGGGCCCTGGCCGAGTTCCAGTTTGGCTCGGAAGACAACATGATTCGGCTCGACATGTCGGAGTTCATGGAGCGCCACACCGTTGCACGGCTGGTCGGCGCGCCTCCCGGCTACGTCGGCTACGACGACGGTGGCCAGCTGACCGACACCGTTCGTCGCAAGTCCTACTGCCTGATCCTGCTGGACGAGATCGAGAAGGCTCACCCTGAAGTCTTCAACATGTTGCTCCAAGTCTTCGACGACGGGCACCTCACGGACGCCAAGGGTCGCCAAGTCGACTTCCGCAACACGCTCATCATCATGACCTCCAACGTCGGTTCCGATCTGATCCGCAAGGAATCCGCCTTCGGCTTCGCCGTCAAGGCGGATGACGCGCAGACCGAGAAGCAGCAGTACGAGCGCATGAAGGACAAGGTCCTCCAGGCCACGAAGAACCACTTCCGGCCCGAGTTCCTCAACCGCGTGGATGCCACGCTCGTCTTCCACACGCTCACCAGGGAACAGATCCGCAGCATCGTCGACATGATGCTGCTGGAGATCGACAAGCAGATCATCCTCAAGGGCTTCCTGCTCGAGGTCACGCCAGCGGCGCGTGATTGGCTCGGGGAGAAAGGCTACGATCCGCTCTACGGTGCCCGTCCGCTTCGCCGCGTGATCCAGGAACGTCTGGAGGATTCACTCTCCGAGGCCCTGCTGCGCGGTGAGTTCGACGCCGGCGACACCATCGTCGTTGACGTCGTGACGGACGCGAACGACCAGGGCATCGAAGAGAGCCGGCTGGACTACACGCGCGTGCCCAGTGCAGAGTCGGAGTCGGATGACGACTCCGACGGCGGCAGTGAGGGTGGGGAAGGGGGCGAGGGTGGCAGCAGCAGCCAGCCCGATGCTCCGACCGACGGCCAGATGGCCGAGGAACAGCCCGTTCCGACGAGCTAACCAGCAGGCGATAGCAATTCAATGAACGGGCGCCGTAAGGTGCCCGTTCTCTTTGTCACGCGATCAGGAAGAGTCGCGATAGAGCAGCACTGACTGCACGATTCCCAAGGCGAGGAAGAGCACCAAGAGCGACGAATTTCCCACGCTGATGAACGGCAGCGGGATCCCGGTGACCGGCACCAGCCGGATGTTCACGCCGATGTTGATGAACGCCTGCACCGCGATCAGGGTCACGATCCCCGCGATCAGCAGTTGGCCAAGCGAATCCGTCGCCTGCGTAATCGCCCTTAACCCGCGTAAGAGTAAGAGTAGGAACAGGCCGAAGAGCACCATCGCTCCCACGAAGCCCATCTCCTCCCCCAGCACGCTGAAGATGAAATCCGTCGTCTGCGTGCGCAAGAAATCGAGCTGCGTCTGTGTGCCTTGGGTGAGCCCCTTGCCCAGCAGACCTCCCGCTCCCACCGATGTTTCGGCTTGCAAGACATTGAAGCCCGATCCCAGCGCGTCTTCGCTTGGATCGATGAATGCGCTGATCCGATCCCGTTGGTAGTCTTGGACCCCCACGATCAGGCCGAGCGGCAACAGGATCGCGACCGTCGCGCCGAAGACGAGGAATTTCCGTGCCGGCAAGCCGGCGAAGGCTGCCATCACCGCCCAAAGGAAGATAAAGACCGCCGCTGAGCCAGCGTCCGGCTCCAAGAACACGAGCAGCGCCGGTACCCCCGCGAGTCCGAATGAGCCCAGGAACACCGGCCATTCGTCGAGCCGGTCGCGCCGGTCAGTGAAATACTTCGCCAGCCCGATGATCGTGAGCAGCTTCGCGATTTCGGACGCCTGGACCAGCGTGAAACCCAGGTCGAACCAGCGGCGCGACCCGAACTGCGAGGATCCCACCAGCAGCACCAGCACCAGCAGCGCGATCCCGAGGCCGTACGCCATCCAGCCGAGCGACTCCAGATGGCGGTAGCTCAAGCGCGCGGTGACCAGCATCAGAATCGCCCCCGCTACCGCGGCCGCGATGTGGCGCGCGACCGGCTCGCTGATGACGATGCCTTCAGTCCCGCGTGGCAGCGTCGCCGAGTAGATCAGGAGCGCGCCGTATCCGGTCAGCGCCAACGCCGCGACCAGCAGAATCGGGTCGAAGTTGCGCCAGCGAGCTTCCGTCATCGCGTGGCCTGCATGCGGGGCTGCGGGAGCCGCGCCTCGAGACGGTTCTGCAACTCCAGGAATAGCTCGTCGGCGATCCCGGCCAACTGCGGCAACGCGGGATCCACTTCGCTGAACTTCCCGTTCAACTCGCCCCAGCTGTGCATGATTTCCCCGCCGGCCGTCGCGGTCAGGAAGCCGGCGCCCAACTCATGGAAGACGACGATCGCGATCTCCGGCTCCTCGAAAGGCGCGAACCCAATGAACCAGCCGTGCGTGGGGAGGAGACCGCGGAAGAGGCGCTCATCGCCGAACTCCGCCGTGCCGGTCTTGCCGCCCACCTGCATCTCGCGGAACCAAGCGTTGCCTGCCGTGCCGCCCAACACCGCCATGCCCATCCCCAGCCGCAACTGGCGCTGCGTCTCCGGGCTCATCTCCACCTGCGACGCAATCTGTGGCCGCAGCCGGCGTGTTGTGTTGCCATCCATGTCGACGATCTCGTTCACGACTCGCGGCTCATAAACGGTGCCGCCGTTGACCAGCGCCGCCGTCGCCACCGCCATCTGCAACGGTGTTACCGCCAGGAAGCCCTGCCCGACCCCAAAGTTGTATGAGTCCCCCTGGCCCCAGCCTTCCCCGAATGTGGCCAGCTTCCAAGCCGGGTCCGGTACGAAGCCCGCCGCCTCGCCGGTCAGATCGATGCCGGTCGGCACGTCCAGGCCGAAGTTGCGCGCCCACCGGGCCAGGCGCTCCGCTCCCAGCCCAATGAAGTCTTGCTCCCCGCCCACGATGCCCAGGTTGCGCAGCCGCTCCTGTTCCGCCTGCCCTTCCGGCGTCAGCAACTCCGCCGGGATCTCGCGCCGGAAGGGTGAGCCGCCGGCCAAGTGCCAGAAGTAAACGTTGCTGGAGTTGGCCAGCCCGCTGATGAAGTTGAATGTCCCGCTGACCGTGTCGCGGAACTGGTAGGTGATGCGAGCATCCACCTCGTTTTGTACCTCGATCAGGCCGGTCGAGATGATGCGTTGCTCCGGGCTGATCACCCCTTCCTCCAGCGCTGCTGTACCCGTGATCACCTTGAACGTCGACCCGGACGGGAACTGGTCCGCGATGGCGTGGTTCACCAGCGGCCGGCCCTGATCGGTCAGGACCGCCTCCAGCGCCTCCTCGTCGATCGCGCCGGTGAAGATGTTGTTGTCATAAGTCGGCACGGAGACGATCGAAAGGATGTCCCCCGTGTTCACATCCACGACGACCGCCGCCGCGAACAATGACCCGCCCATCGACTCCAGCAGGATCTTCTGCACCCGTTCTTGCAGCGCGATATCGATCGTGAGCCGGATCCCCTGCCCGGGCGTGGCGTCCTCCGCCGCCAGTTCGCGGATCTCACGCCCGCTGGCGTCGACCTCCACCCGACGCCGACCCGGCACGCCGCGCAGTGTGGCTTCATAGGCGGCTTCGACGCCCGTCTGGCCCAACGTATCCGCGAGCCGGTACCGGTCCGCCTGCAGCTCGTCGAACTCCTCCCGCGTGATCGGGCCGATATAGCCGAGCACGTGCGCAAGTACATCGCTGTGCTCGTAGAGGCGCTTGGCCACCGTCGCGATCTGGACGCCCGGCAGGTCCGCGCTCTGAGCCGAGACGGTGAAGACCAACTCTTGATCGGCGTCCCCCTCAAGCACCACCGGCAGGAACGGGTCGATGCTCCGTCGGCCCTCCAGAATGTCGGTCTCGATCTCGAAGGCCGGAACGCTCAGCAACGCCGAGAGGAGCGCGGCGACGCGTCGCTCCGAACCGACCGGCACATCGGCCGGGACGATGGTCACGGCGAAGGTGGGGACGTTCGCAACCAACGGAGTGCCGTCGCGATCGAAGATCAGCCCGCGCACGGGCGGCGTGTCGATCGTGCGGATGCGATTGATCGTCGCCTGGGCGTCGAAGCGGTCGTGGTTGAAGATCTGCAAACGGATGAGCTGGATCGTGAGCACGCCGAAGAGCAGCACGATAAAGAAGCCCAGCAGCCAGACCTTCGTGCGCAGCGGGCCCGGGTCGTCTGAGGCGGGTCCAGAGAGGTACGGGCGTCGACGGTCGGACAGCAATCCCATCAGGCGGCACGCGTCGCGACGAGTGAGGGCATCGACGGTCTCCCTAGATGACCCGAGGCTGGGGCCGCCGCGTCGGCAAGCGCACGACCCAGTAGAGCGCCAGGGCGATGCCCACGTTCACGAGTACCGCGGGCAGCATGCGATCCGTCACCGCCGCGCCCCAATCGATGCGAGACCCCTCCACCTCCACCGCGACGGCGAACGTGATGAAGTGCAGCAGTGTTGCCGTCACGACGAGACCCAGCACCCAGACGTATTCGGTTCGGAGGCCCATCTGCACCCCGCGCGAGAACACGCTGCGCAGCGTCGCCAGCACGACGATGGGGGCGAAGGCCGCGACGGAGACCGCCGTGCCCTGGAACGAGAGCAAGCCGATGAAGATCCCGGCCAGCGGCACCAGCAGCATGGCCTCCTCCTGATCTCGGACGACCGCCCAGCAGCAGAGCATCACCAGCAGCACGTTCGGAGCCACGCCGAACAGTTCGAACGCCGGGATCGACGAGGTCTGTAGCAGCACCAACCCAAGCAACCCCAGGACTAGCGCGACCCACCTCACGGCGACGCCTCCTCGTCGCTCTCCAACTCGCCGTCCAGCACCTCTTGCTCGGTGGGTGCCGTGATCGGTTCGGGGCGGAACGTGACCTGCACCAGAACCGACTCCAGTTGGTCGAGCGGCGCGATCGGCCGCAGTCGAATGCTCTTGAAGATGTCCTGTGCCGTCCCCTCCGCCGATGTGACCCGTCCGATCGGGATGCCCTTGGGCAGCAGCCCGCCGAATCCGGAGCTAACGAAGATGTGTCCCGGCTGTACGTCGGTCGGTTGCGCCACGAATTCCACGCTGAGGTTGCCGAGCGTGTCGCCTTTGACCACGCCCTCCGTGCGGGTGCGTTGGTGCAGCACACGGATGCTGCTGCCCGGGTCCGTGATCAGGCGGACGAACGACGAGTTGGGCCGCGTCACCATTACCATGCCCACCAGGCTCCCGCCCGAGGCGAGGACCGGCATTCCCTCCTCAACTCCGTCATCCGAGCCGCGATTGATTCCGACAATCTGTCGCAGCCCGGTCAGATCGCGCGTGACGAGGTCGGCCGTGATAAAAGTCTGCTCTGGATTCGCCTGGCGCAACGCGGTCAACGTCTCGCGATTGCGCAGCGCGATCTGCTCCTCCGCGAGCCGGGCGATTTCGGTCTCCAACTGCTCCACGCGGTTGCGCAGCGCCCGGTTCTCGTCATCGACGCGATCGAAGTCGTCGACGTTGCGCACGAGGTTGGCGACGGGCTCCGCCCCCTGCCGCAGCGTTCGCTGCACCGGACCAAAGACGGCGGAGGTCGCCTCTTCCAACGGCGAGACGGCCCCACTCGCGCCCAGGGCCGCCAGCAATACGATCAGCAAGATCACGCCGAAAAGCCACTGGCCGAGCCGAGTGTTCAGCATCGCCATGCGACGGGCCTACCGGCGCCCTCGCCAGGTCGACATCTGGGCGCGAATTTTGGACAGCATTTCGGCTTCCTCCAGGACCTCGGCGCAGCCTCGGACCACGCAGGTCAGTGGATCATCCGCCACATAGACCGGGAACTTCGTCTCCTGCGAAATCCGCCGGTCCAGCCCCGCCAAGAGCGCTCCTCCGCCCGCCAGCGCGATGCCCTGATTCATCAGGTCCGCGACCAACTCCGGCGGCGTGATCTCAATCGTTTGCCGAACCCCTTCGACAATGGCCCCGATCGACCCGCTCAGCGCGTCGCGCAGCTCCACGCTGCTGATTTCGACGCTCTTCGGCAGGCCGGTCGCCAAATCCCGCCCTCGCAGGACGACCGGCTTTTCCCGCTCCAACGGGAAGGCGCTCCCAGCCTCAATCTTAATCTCTTCCGCCGTGCGCTCGCCAATCAGCATGTTATGCACGTGGCGCGCGTAGGCGATGATGTCTTGGTCGATTTCGTCGCCGGCCACGCGGGTGGAGGTGGAGACCACGATTCCGCCGAGCGCACAGACCGCGACCTCCGTCGTGCCGCCCCCGATATCGACGATCATGGTGCCGCTGGCGTCCATGATCGGCAGGCCCGAGCCGATCGCTGCCGCCAGCGGCTCCTCGATCATAAACGCCTCGCGGGCGCCGGCCTGGATCGTCGCGTCGTAGATTGCGCGTTTCTCTACCTCGGTCACGCCGCTGGGCATGCCGATGACGACGCGCGGGCGCGGGAAGCCCAGCCCCAGCCTCTCGTGCACGGCGCGGATGAAGTACTGCAACATGCGCTCGGTCACGTCGAAGTCGGAGATCACCCCGTCTTTGAGCGGCCGCACGGCAACGATGTTGGCCGGGGTGCGCCCCACCATCCGCTTCGCCTTGACCCCGATGGCCAGGATCGTCTTCGTATTGCGGTCGATCGCGACGACTGATGGCTCGTCGATGACGATGCCCTGGCCCTTGACCCAGACGAGGGTGTTAGCCGTGCCGAGGTCGATCCCAATGTCATGGGAAAAGCGACCGGCGATCCAGAGCAGGGGATTGAGACGCATGGATGGCTTTCTTGGGCAGGCCCGTCCCGCTTGGGACCGGCTTGCTCGGGACGACGAATGACTAGGGCGCCATCATCCTTAACGGCACTGAGAAGCCGCGCGTTCCAAACCGGCCGGGGCTCACTATAGGTCTGGCACCGGCCAGCGGAAAGTCGGGCATAACGCTTAAATGACCGCGTTCGTCGCCGGCGCGTGAGACGCCGCGGCCGCCCCGCGGCCCGCTAACGCCCTTTGAAGACTGGATCGCGCTTCTCCAGGAACGACTGTCGTCCTTCCTGGACGTCCTCTGTCGCGTGCGTGATCTGTTGCAGAAATTGCTCGTGCTCGATCTGAACTTCGAGCGATTTCTCCAGCGACTCGTGTGCCAGGCGCTTCATCAACTCGATCGCCACGGACGGCCCCGTCGCGATTTCGGTGGCGAGCTGCGTCACGCGATCCGCGAACTCGTCCGCCGGCAGTACTTCGCTGACGAGTCCCATCGCCAGCGCCTCGTCCGATTCAACGATCTTGCCCGTGTAGAGCATTTTCAGCGCGTTCTCCATGCCGACGATGCGGGGCAAGAACCAGGTCGCGCCGGTGTCCGCGACGATGGCGCGTTTGACGAAGATCGCGCTGAAGCGCGCCGCCTCTGAGGCGATCCGAATGTCGCAGGCCAGCGCCAACGAGAGTCCGGCCCCGGCCGCTACCCCGTTCACGGCGGCGATCGTTGGTTTGCGGCAGTGGTAGATCTGCGCGTTGGTCAGGTAGCGCGAACGCATCTGCTCCTCGCGACCGGCGAATGGCCGCCCCGACCAATCGCTCTCCTCCAGGGTGCTGGTCAGGTCCGTCCCTGCCGTGAAGCCTCTCCCGGTGCCCGTGATCACGATCACGCGGGTGGCGTCGTCTTCCTCCGCCCGTTTGAGGACGTCCTCGATCTCCGCCCACGAGCTCCAGGACAGCGCGTTCAGCTTCTCCGGCTTGTTCAACGTCAGCCGGCCGATGCCGTCTTCGACCTCGTAGATGACGTCGCGGTAGTTTCTTGCGTTCATTGCTGACCATCTTTCCAGCGACTACAGGGTCGTAGAGTGGGTCGCAGGGGGAGGTTAACCCCGCCTCGAAGCTCCCGCTACTCGTGCTTCGCCAGCAGCGCGCGCAGCTGCTTCTCGTTCCAGATCGGCGTGCCCGCCTTCTCGGCCTTGGCCAGCTTGCTACCGGCCTCCTCGCCCGCAATCAGCGCCGTCGTCTTCTTGCTCACACCCGAGCTCACCTTCGCCCCCAGCCGCCTCAACGCCGACTCCACCTCGTTGCGTGACATCGACTCCAGTCGCCCCGTGACGACGTATTGGTCGCCCGCCAGCGCCCCCTCGCGCGCCGCGCCGCCCTCTTCCGTCAGTCGCAGCCCGGCTTTGGCCAGCTTCGCGACGATCTGCTGGTTGCGCTCGTGCGCGAACCAGGCCACGACGCTCTCGCCGATCACCGGCCCCACTCCTTCGATCTCGACGATCTCGTCCACCGCCGCCGCTTGCAACGCTTCCATCGCGCCGAAGTGCTGGGCCAGCATCCCGGCCACCTCGAAGCCCACGTGACGTATGCCGAGGCCGAACAGGATCGCGGCGAACGGTCGCGTTTTGCTCGCCTCGATCGCGGTGATCAGGTTGTCGACTCGTTTCTCGCCCATCCGCTCGAGCGCCAGCAGATCGTCGCGCTTGTCCGGCAGTGCGTAGATGTCGCCCGCGTCCTCGATCAGCTCGTTCTCGAACAGCTCCCAGACCAGCTTTTCGCCCAGCCCCTCGATGTCGGCCGCCCCGCGGCTGACGAAGAGATCGACGGTTCGGCGCACGACGGCGGGACAGACGGGATTGGGGCAGAAGTACGTCGCTTCCTCCTCGGGTCGCACGGCGACATCGTTCGAGACCGGACAGCGCTTGACCATTTTGAAGGGCTTCAATTTCTTGGGGCGCCGGTCCAGCACCGGCCCCACCACCTGCGGGATCACCTCCCCCGCGCGGCGCACGACTACGGTGTCGCCCTCGCGGATGTCTTTGCGGTTGATGTCGTCCTCGTTGTGCAATGTCGCCTGCCGCACCATGACCCCGCCGACACGCACGGGCTCCAGAATCGCGAAGGGGTTCAGCGCCCCCGTGCGACCTACGTTGATCGCGATCTTGAGCAGCTTTGTCGTTGCCTCTTGGGGCGGGAACTTGTAGGCCGTCGCCCAGCGTGGGTCGCGCCCAACGATGCCCAACTGACGCTGGATCGCGAAGTCGTTGACCTTGACCACGACGCCATCGATGTCGAAGCCGAGCCCGTCTCGCTTTCCCACCCACGCTGCGCACGCGTCCACGCACGCGTCGATGCCAGCTTGCAGAGCAGCCTCGGGAGCCGTCGGCAGGCCGAAGTCGGCCAGCCATTGCAGCGTTTCCCAGTGCGTGTCGGGTGAGGGACCGTCGCTCCAGCCGAGCTGGTAGATTCCAATCGCCAGCGGTCGCGTGCGCGTGACGGCGGGGTCCTTCTGGCGCACCGCACCGGCTGCGGCGTTGCGCGGGTTGGCGAACAGCCGCTTCGTGGCGCGTCCCTCGGCCAGCAAATCGATGTTCTCTTCCTCGATCACTCGGTTCATCGCCTCGAATCCGGAGGCCGGCATGTAGACCTCGCCCCGCACTTCGAACAGCGGTGGGGGCTTGCCCTTGAGCTGATGAGGCACCGTCTGGATCGTCTGGATGTTCGGCGTCACGTTCTCGCCGTGGCGTCCATCGCCGCGCGTCGCGGCCCGGATCAGCTTGCCCTTCTCGTAGACCAGCGCCATCGCCAGTCCGTCGATCTTGGGCTCCGTCACCATCGCGAAGTCGTCGACGTTGGCCAGCTCCGAGGCCCGACTGTGCCACTCCCGCAGCCTCTCCGCATCGAAGACGTTGCCCAGAGACAGCATCGGCTCGCGATGCTCTACCACGTCGAAGGTCGTCTCGGGTGGGGCGCCGACCTGCTGCGTGGGGCTGTCGGCTGTTTGGAATTGGGGGTAGCGCTCCTCGATCGAGCGCAGCTCGTGGAACAATGCGTCCCATTCAGCGTCGCTGATCTCGGGCTCGTCTTTTGCGTAGTAGAGCCGGTTGTGATATCGGATCAGGTCGCGTAGCTCCTCCGCGCGATTGCGCAGATCGAGCGTTTCGGCATCCGACAGATCGACGGTCGGCGCGGGGGCGGCTTCAGCCGCGATTGGGGCTGCGGCTGCGGGGGTTCGCTTCTTCGTTTTGGGGGCGCGGGCCATGGCGTCAGTATATGAGGCGGGCAGGGTCGCGGGCCGGCGCGAACTGGTTGCGCGTCTGCCCCAACGCGAGATCGCGGCGACACAGTCCGGGTGGGGTCGCGTGTTAAGCTGGCGCTCTGATGAGCGGACGTAACGGTAAACCCAAGGTGGTCGTGCTCGACTATGGAGCGGGCAATCTGCGGTCCGTCGTGCGTGCCGTGGAGTACGTCGCGGGATCGGCCGGCGTCGATGTTCAGGTCAGCGACGACTTCCGCGCCCTCGACACCGCCGATGCCTGCATCCTGCCCGGCGTCGGCGCCGCCGAGGACACGATGAACAACCTGGACGCGCGCGGCCTGTCTGGCCCGGTCACGGACTACATCGACTCCGGGCGTCCCTTTCTCGGCGTTTGCATGGGCCTGCAGGCCCTGATGACGGCGTCCGAGGAGGGTGGCGAGCACCCCTGCCTGGACGTCATCCCGGGCCGTGTCGTGCGTCTGCCCGACGAC
>CAUYZA010000056.1:0-12273 GCA_963577225.1 Dehalococcoidia bacterium
CGAACCGGACGGCGGAAGCAGCCGCAGGAAGATGTAGCCCACGATGGCGGCGACGATCGAGGCAGCCAGAATTCCGATCTTGGCCTCTTCAATCAGCCCCTGGTCGTCATAGGCCAACCCGGCGATATAGATCGCCACCGTGAAGCCGATCCCCGCCAAGAGCGAGACCCCGGCGATATGACGCCAACGGATCACGTCCGGCTTGATCGCCAGGTCAAAGCGCACCGCCAGCCAAGCAAAGAGCAGCACGCCCACGAACTTGCCCCCGATCAGCCCAAGCGCGATGCCCCAGGCGATGCTGGAGGAAAGGGCGTCGTCAATCACGCCGCCGCCCAACTCCACGCCCGCATTGGCCAGAGCGAAGATGGGGATCACGACGAAGGCGCTCCAGGGCGAGAGGAAGTGCTCAACCCGTTGCAGCGGACCTGCCGACTCTCGGGTCAACTCCTCGATCTCGCGCACCACTTCGATCGCCGTCTCCTCGCGGGTGTGCACGTTGGGTTCGGCCAGCGCCTCTTTAAAGAGGGCGACGCGGCGGCTGATCTGGCCGGGTAAGCGATCAGGATCGTAGAGCGCGCCTGCCGGGGTCATCAGCCCGAGGGCAACGCCGGCGATGGTCGGTTCGATGCCCGACTCGAACGTCGCCAACCAGAGCCCGAGCCCGGCCAGGATGTATGCCGGGATCGAGCGGATGCCAATCCGCTGCATGACGAAGATCAGAGCGACGAAGCCGAAGGCAGCCGCCAACCAGCCGAACTCGAGGTTGTCCGTGTAGAAGACCGCAATGATCAGAATGCCGCCGATATCATCCGCCACGGCCAGGGCAAGCAGGAAGACCTTGAGCTGGATCGGGACACGGTTGCCTAAGAGCGTCAGGACGCCGATGGCAAAGGCGATGTCCGTCGCGACGGGGATCCCCCAGCCGGCGCCACCGCCCGAGTTGAGGTTGACCAACGTGAACAGCGTGGCCGGCACAACCATGCCGCCCACCGCTGCCAGGACCGGGAAGGCGGCGACGCGGCGGTCGGCGAGTTCACCATGGGTAACCTCGCGTTTGATCTCCATCCCCACGACGAAGAAGAAGATCGCCATCAAGGCGTCGTTGACCCAGCCTTCGAGCGACTCTTCCAGCCTGATGATGTCGAAGTCGAGGATGATCGGGGCGTGCCAGAACGACTCGTAGGAGTGGATGTCGACGTTGGCCCAGATCAGGGCGATCAGTGCACCGAGCACTATCACAATGCCAGCCGCGGCCTCGATCCGCATGAAGCGGATCGTCGGCTGCACTACCAGGCGCGGCAGCCGACCAACGCCCTGTCGCCAGGGGGGCTGGAAAATCTCCTGTGCCGGTCGTTGCTCGTCCGCCATGGCCCCAACGTTCCGTCTGAAAGTCAGGCTTGCGTTCCGGCCTGAACTCCAAGCCGCGATTCAGACCGCCCGGTTCAAGGCGGCTCGACTTACGCCTGTCGACGAAAGTTCACGCTAACGAGCCGGATTCTTGCAGTCATCCACCGACGGGAAAACGACGACTGACAGCCAGGCGATATAACGGTCAGACGGTGAAGTAGGCGGCCTCAGGGTGCGTCGTGACGATCGCGGAGGTCGACTGCTCCGGATCGAGCTGGAACTCCTCTGACAACGAGATCCCGATCTCCTGCGGCTGCAGGAGATCGAAGAGCAGCGCCTGGTCTTCGAGGTTGGGACAGGCCGGGTAGCCAAACGAGAACCGCGCCCCGCGGTATCGGCCCGCAAAGAGGTCCTTCGTCTCCGCGCCATCCTGGTCGACGATGCCCAGCTCCTCACGGATGCGGCGATGCCAGAACTCGGCCAGGGCCTCCGCCATCTCCACGCCGAAGCCGTGCCAGTAGAGGTAGTCCTGGTACGAATCGCCCTCGAAGAGCGTGTGCGTGTGCGCGCTGACGTTGCTTCCCATCGTCACGATGTGAAAGGCGGCGACGTCGATCTCGTCGCTCTCGACGGGGCGGAAATAATCGGCCAGGCAGAGGTTCTGCTTGCCCTTCTGGCGCGGGAAGCGGAATCGGGCACGCTCCGTGCGCTGGTCGTCGGCGTAGACGATCAGCTCGTCGCCGTCGGCCTGGACGGGGAAGTAGCCGTAGACAAGCGCGGGCTGCAGGATCGAGCCGGCGCTGGTGCCCGTGGTGGCTTCGTCGATCAGACGGCGCAGAGCAGGCCGGGCTTGCTCGTCGAGTAGTGCTGCAAACTCGCTGTCGGCGAGGTCGTTCTTGCGGAAGCCCCATTGGCCGCGGAAGAGCGCCGTCTCGTTGAGGTAGGCCGCGATCTCGGGCAGGGAGAGGCCCTTGACGACACGCCGGCCCCAGAAAGGCGGGGTGCGCAGGTCGGCGTCCGTCGCGACCGTCGAGCGGCGGGGCCGGACGCCCGTCTCGACCGCCGTCGCGCTGGTCGATCCAGTCTCGCGCGGGCGAGCGGCGGTGCGCTCTTGACCTTCGGGCACACGCCCGTCGGCAAGCGCGGTCATGATCGAGAGGCCCTCGAAGGCATCCTTACCGTAGTAGACCTCTCCGTCAAAGGCGTCGCGCACGTCCTGCTCCACGTAGGCGCGGTTGAGCGCCGCGCCGCCCAGCAGCACCTTCCAGCGCTGCGCCAGGCCACGACGGTTGAGCTCAATTAGGTCTTCCTTCATCACGACCGTCGACTTGACGAGCAAGCCGGAGAGGCCGATCGCGTCGGCGGCGTGCTCTTCCGCTGCTTCGATCACGGTGGCGATCGGTTGCTTGATGCCAAGATTGACCGTGTTGAAGCCGTTGTTGCTGAGGATGATGTCGACCAGGTTCTTGCCGATGTCATGCACGTCGCCGCGCACGGTGGCGAGCACGATCGTGCCCCGGCCGCGCTGGTCGCTGCGCTCCATGTGCGGCTCCAAGTAGGCGACAGCCGACTTCATGGTCTCGGCCGACTGCAGCACGAAGGGCAGCTGCATCTTGCCCGCGCCGAAGAGATCGCCCACGACCTGCATGGCGGGAAGTAGCAGCTCATTGACGACGCGCAGGGCGTCGCGTTCCTGCATCGCCTCGTCGAGGTCGTTGCTGATGCCGTCGCGCAGCCCTTCGAGGATGCGGTGGTGCAGCCGTTCCTCGACGGTCTTCACACTCAGATCGACGGCTTCGCGCTGCTCAGAGGCGTCCTCGAAGACGGCCATGAAGGCCCGCAGCGGGTCAGCGCCGTCCAGCCACTCGTTCTGAATCAGGCGGTGTGCAACGTCGCGCTGCTGCGCCGGGATGCGGTGGGCGGGCAGGATCTGGCGGGCGTTGACGATCGCGGCGTCCAGGCCGGCCTCAACCGCCTCCTCCACGAAGATCGAATTGAGCACCTGCCGCGAGGCCAGGTTGAGGCCAAATGAGATGTTGCTGACGCCCAGGATCGTGCGCACGCCGGGCAACTCCGCCTTGATCCGGCGGATCCCCTCCAACGTCGCCTTGCCGTCGTCGCGCAGTTCCTCCTGGCCGGAGCCGAGGGGCAGCGTGAGCGCGTCGAAGAAGAGATCGCCGGGCCGCAGGCCGTGCTCTTCGGTCACGATTTGGTAGATCCGCTTCGCGATCTCCAGCTTGCGATCGGCGGTACGCGCCTGGCCCTCTTCGTCGATCACGAGCGCGACGACGGCCGCCCCGTACCGCATGGCGGCCCGCACGACCCGGTCGAGCCGCTCTCCGCCGTCCTCGAGGTGGACGGAATTGATGATCGGCTTGGCGCCCAGCAACTTGAGCCCCGCCTCCAACACGGGCGCCTCCGTCGAGTCGAGCATGATCGGCAGCGTGGTGCGTCCGCGCGACTCGGAGACCAGGCGCTCCATGTCGGGCACACCGTCGCGCCCGACGTAGTCGACGCAGAGGTCGACGATGTGCGCCCCCTCTTCTACCTGGTCGCGGACGAGATTGGCCATCTCATCCCAGTTCTCCTCGCCCAGCAGCCGCTTGAACTTGCGCGATCCGTTGGCGTTGGCTCGTTCTCCCACGATCAAGAATGAAGCGTCCTGCTCGTACGGCACGGCCGTGAAAAGCGACGAGACACCCAACTCCAACTCGCTCGTGCGCTCGACCGGCGTCGCGCCGGACAAGCGCTCCACCACGGCTCGAGTGTGGAGCGGGCTGGTGCCACAGCAGCCTCCGACGATGCGAGCCCCATAGTCCTTTACGAAGGTTTCATTGGCGTCGGCGAACTCATCGGCGGCGAGGTCGTAGACCGCTTTGCCATCGACGACGCGCGGCAGACCGGCATTGGGCTGCACCATGATCGGCAGCGACGAATGCTGGGCGAGGTAGCGCAGATGCTCGTGCATCATGTCGGGGCCGGTACCGCAGTTGAGCCCCAGAGCGTCGAGCCCGAGCGGCTCCAGCGTCGTCAGCGCCGCGCCGATTTCGCTGCCGACCAGCATCTGACCGGTCGTCTCGATCGTGATCGTGCAGAAAAGCGGTAGCTTGCGGCCGAGCTCTGCCATGGCGTCCTTGGCCGCGATGATCGCGGCCTTGCCCTGCAAGAGGTCGTAAACGGTTTCCACCAGCAGCGCATCGACATCGCCCTCAAGCAAGCCGAGCGCCTGTTCGTGATAGGCGTCGTGCAGGTCGTCGAAGCTGGCCTGGCCGAGACTGGGCAGCTTGGTGCCGGGGCCCATCGAGCCGATCACGAAGCGCGGCTTGTCGGGCGTCGCGTAGCCATCGGCCGTGCGGCGGGCGATCTCGGCGGCGGCGCGATTGATCTCTCGGGCACACGGGCGGAGGTCGTACTCGGCCAGGACGTGGCTGGCCCCGCCGAAGCTGTTGGTGAGGATGCCGTCGACGCCAGTCTCGAGATAGGAACGATGCAGGTGCTCGACGGCGTCGGGCCGCGTCACGCTGAGGATTTCGTTGCAGCCTTCCTGGCCGTCGAAATCGTCCAGCGTCAGATCCATGCCCTGCAGGCCGGTGCCGGTCGCGCCGTCTAGGACCAGAACGCGCTCCGCGAGCACGTCGAGCAGGTGGGGTCGCGCGGTCACGATTGCTCCAGGCGTCGTCACGCCGGCACTGCCACGCATTGGTGCGCGACCAGGCTGCAGCGGGTGGACGCCGTCCTAGGCAGTATAGGCAAGGGCAACGGCGCGCTTGCCGCGCGCGTCACCCAAGCAACAAGGGGCCAACACAACGGGGCGAGGCCAGATGGCGGGTGCTAGGCCGGGGCGGCGGCCGTCGCCACTTCGATCGCGGCCTGCCAGCGTTCCTGGAGGTCGCCGGCGCGAACCGTCTCCAGCACGTACTCGCCGAAGGCTTGGGTCGTGGAGCCGGTGTCGCGACCGGTCATGACCAGCTTTTTCTCGTACTGGCCACAGAGGTCCATGGCCTGATTGAGGCGGTCGCCCAGGTCAGTGTAACCGATATGCGAGAGCAGCATCGCGCCCGCGCGCAGCATCGACGAGGGATCGGCGTAGATGTCCCGCCCCTCGCGGACCATGCGTGGGGCCGAACCATGGATCGCCTCGAACATCGCGGTCTGCGTGCCCAGATTGCCTGCCCCTGCGGTGCCGACGCCGCCTTGGAACTCGGCCGCCTCATCGGTCAGGATGTCGCCGTAGAGGTTGGGCAGGACCAGCACCTGGAAGTCGCGACGCCGCTTCGGGTCGATGAGCTTCGCCGTCATGATATCGATGTACCAGCCCTCCCAATTGATGCCCGGGAAATCCGCGCCCACCTTGCGCGCTGCATCCAGGAACGATCCGTCCGTCGTTTTGACGACGTTGGCCTTGGTCACGACCGTGACGTTCTCTTTGCCGTTCGCCTTGGCGTAGTCGAAGGCAGCCCTGATGATCCGCTCGTTGCCCGGGTTGGAGAGGATCTTGAAGTCCACGTTGAGATCACCGAGGGAGAGACCGTCGCTGCCGACGGCGTAGAGGTCCTCCGTGTTCTCGCGGAAGAACATCCAGTCGATGCCCAGCGCGGGCACACGTACCGGACGCACGTTGGCGAAAAGGTCCAGCACCTTGCGCATCGCGACGTTGGCGCTCTCGATGTTGGGCCACTCGTCGCCCTGCTCCGGCGTGGTCGTGGGGCCTTTCAAGGTGACGTGGCACTGCTTGATCTCGGACAGGGTGTCGTCCGGAATGGCCTGCAGCAGCTCGGCCCGGCGTTCAATGGTCAGACCGTCAATCGTGCGGAACTCCACCTTGCCGCTGGCAACCTCGTCGGCCAGCAGGTCCTCCAGGACGTGCTGCGACTCACGGGCGATCGAGGGGCCGATGCCATCGCCGCCGAGCACGCCGATGATGATCGTGTCGAGCGCGCCGTAGTCGATCGGGGCGCCTTGCTGTTTCACCTTGTCGACTCGCTCCTGCTGGCGTCGGAGGAGATCCCCAAAGTGGGCCTGGGCCTCTTCCACGGTATTGAACTGGGGCACGTTCTTCCTCATTCACTGCGATGGGCACTGCGACGGGCGCGCCGTGTCAGGGACTGACTTCCCTGGGCGTTGAGTAGTCGGGGGACGCATCCACATCGACCGCTGACGTGGTCGCGGAGGCGACCGGCCCGAGTGTTGTCGATCTATAGAACAGACGCAAGCGATGATAGAAGAAACGGATAGGTTTCCACCGCGGATGTCAGCGAGGCCATGGAAGCGGCGCTTTCGAGCTCGCGGCGATCAGCCGTCCAAGCCGAGATCGCGCATGAACGCCGCTGGGTTCGGCTCGCGACCGAGGAAGTCGCGCACGAGGACGTCCCCGTCCACACTGCCGCCCCGCTCCAGAATTCCGCGTCGATAGTCGCGGCCGACGCTTGCCTCGTTGAGCCCGGCTTCGGCGAAGCGCGTGAACATATCGTCGCCGTAGACCTTGGACCACATGTAGCCGTAGTAGCCCGCGTCGTAGCCGAAGAGGTGTCCGAAGCCGGCTTGGAAGTGGGTCTCGGTGGGATAGTCGAAGCCGGTGATGGGATGCAGCTCGCGAGCGATCGCGTCACTGTCCTTCGACGCGCCCGGCCCGTGGTAGGCGAGATCGAGCCGGCCAAAGTAGATCTGACGCAGCGCGGCGATGCCCGAACCAACGTTTTTCGCGTCGATCATGCGGCCCAACAAGTCGGACGGAAGCGGGTCGCCGCTCTGGTGATGGCGAGCGAAGCCCTGCAGGACCTCCGGCTCCCAACACCAATGCTCCAGCATCTGTGAGGGCGCTTCGACGAAGTCGCGCTCCACGCGTGTCCCGGAGAAATGGAGGTAGGGCACTCGCGTCAGGGTCTGATGCAGGATGTGGCCGAACTCGTGGAAGAGGGTAACCACCTCGGAGTGGCGCAGCAGCGACGGCGTCTCGGCACTGGGCTTGGTGAAGTTGGCCACGATCGCGCTGACCGGCGGCTGGTAGCTGCCGTCCGGCAAGCGACGGCCGCTCTGCAGCGTGAAGGCGGCCGCGTGGCCGAACTTGCCGGCGCGCGGATGCAGGTCCATGTAGAAGTGACCGACGACTTCGCCCTCATCGTTGGCGCGATCGACGATGTCGAAGTAGCGCACGTCTGGATGCCAGGCGTGGTTCGTGTCATCGCGGGCGACGAACTCGACCGAGACGAGCCGCTGATAGACGTCAAAGAGGCCCTCCTGCGTGGCGTCGAGCGGGAAATACTCGGCCACCTCGAACGGGTCGACATTGTGTTTCTCGCGCAGCACCTGCTGCTGGTAGTAACGCCAGTCCCAGATTTCCAGCGGGCCCGCGGTGCCCGTCGCGCCCGCCTTCGAGGCGCTCAGCTCCGCGATGTCGAGATCGGCTTTGAGGCGCACCTTCGCTTCCAGGTCGACCAGGAAGTCCAGCACCGCCTCCGGGCTTTTGGCCATGCGAACCTGCAAGACGTACTGCGCCCAGCTCTCGAAGCCCCCGGCGCGGGCCGCCTGGTCGCGCACGCTGATCGCTTCCTCCAGCAGATCGACGTTGACCTCCGCCGCCTTGTTGTGGTTCTTGCGGAACAGCTCTTCCCGCAGCGACGCGTCCTCGGCCGACTCCAGGAAGGGGAATAGCTCCGGGTAGTCGAGCGAGACCCGGTACCGGGTCTCGCCGTCGACATCCTCGCTGCTCAGGTTGTCAATGAAGCTGTCGGGCAGCCCGGCCAGGCCGGCTCGGGGCACGACGATGGCATCCTCATACTCGTCGATGTTGCGACGGAACTGGATGCCGAGGCCCACTAGTCGCTCCTTCAGGGCTTGTAGCGACCGGCGATCGCCGGCTTCCAGCTCCAACCCGTTGCGATGGAAGTCGCGCAGCGTGCGCTCGACGAGACGGGCCTCAACGCCTTCCAGCGACTGGCCCTCAGCGGAGGCAGCGAAGTCGGACACGGCTCGGTAGAGTCCCTCATGAAAACCCAGGCCCGTGGCAAACGTGTCCAACTTCTCCTCGGCCTGGTGCGCGGCCTCTCGCAGCGCGTCATCTGGCGCGACCTGCGAGAGAAAGCCGTAGCGGCCCGAGGCCTGGCCCAGCACGTCGTCGATCTGCTCGATCGCAAGCATCGTGTTCTCGAACGTCGGGGCCCCGGCCGCGAGCGACGCAACGCGGTCGACCAGGCTCTGGGCTTCGCTGATCGCGTCCTCGATCCCCGTGCTCACATCGGTCGCGGAGACGGCCTGGTAGTTGAACGGATCGGGTTTGGGCATTCCGGTCTCCTGGACATCGCTCTGGACGGGGCGGCTAGCGTACGGCGGTTTGCGACGACGGTCTGAAGCTGCGATACCTGCTCGCACGAGTGGAGGATCCGATGGCTGGTCTCGCGCACAACCAGTACGACCTCAGCAGCGGCATCTCCATGCACACGGCGGAGCAGGGGGACGGCCTGCCCGTGATCATGTGTCACGGCTGGCCGGAGCTCTGGTACTCGTGGCGGCATCAGATCCCAGCCCTGGCCGAGGCGGGCTTCCACGCGATCGCGCCCGACCAGCGCGGCTACGGCCGAACGACGGCGCCTGCAGAGATCGATGCCTACTCGCAGCAGCACATCTGCGCCGACCTCGTCGCCCTGCTCGATGTGCTGGAGTTGGAGCAAGCGGTCTTCGTGGGCCACGACTGGGGGGGCGCCGTCGTCTGGAACATGGCGCTGCACCATCCAGAGCGTGTGCGCGCCGTGGCCGGCGTGAACACGCCCTTCGGCGGGCAGGCCGCGCTGCCCAGCCTGGAGGCGCTCAAGGACCGAGCCGGGATCTGGGACTACCAATTCTACTTCCAGGAGCCGGGCGTGGCGGAGGCGGAAGTGGAGGCGGACGTGGAACGGTCGTTTCGACTGATCTTCCGCGCCAGCGACGCAGCCGACGAATTCGACATCCTGGTCGGCTTCGACACGGTGCGCGATCGCGGCGGGATCCTGGCCGACTATCCCGCCGATGCGGCACGCAGCGTGATGCTGAGCGCGGAGGAGCTGGACGTCTACGCCCAAGAGTTCCAGCGCACCGGCTTCCGCGGGCCCTTCAACTGGTATCGAAACAACCGGACGTCGTGGGAGTGGGGCGAGGAAACGAAGGGCCAGACGATCGACTGTCCGGCCCTGATGGTGACGGCGGGCAAGGACCCGGTCCTGACCCCGGCCCGCTCCGAAGGGATGGAGTCCGTCGTGCCCAACCTCGTGCGGGGTCACATCGAAGAGTGTGCGCACTGGACGCAGCAGGAACGGCCCGACGAACTCAACGCGATCCTGATCGATTGGCTCAATTCGCTCTAGCGAACTTCGCTTCTGCGGAGGTGCTCCGGAAGCGCCTGTGGAACAGGCGTTCTGTCCCCGCTAGAGTGGGTTCACACCTGCTTTTCGTGGTCGGCGCTGCGGAGTGGATGTGGAGATCGCGCTGGTTCTGGTGTCGATCGTGGCGCTGGCCGTGGTCGCGGCGCTGATCGTGCGGCGGCAGAGCGTCGGCCAGGCCGAACCCATCGTGGATGAGCGGCCGCCGGAGCCGCTGCGGCTGGCCGACGACGAGGTGTCCCGCATCGTCACGCAACTGCGCGCCGAGCTGGCGGAGACGCAATCCCAGGCCCTGCAATCCAACGCCGAGCAGTTCCTGACCCTGGCGGAGCAACGCCTGCGACGAGAGACATCGTTGGGCGAGGAACAGCTCAAAGCGCGCCAGGCCGAGTTCGACCGTGGGCTGCGCGACATCCATGAATCCCTCAGTGAGATGACCAAGTTCGTGCAGGAGACGGACAAGCGTCGTCAGGACAGCCTGGTCGAACTAGGCGCCGTCGTGCGCGAGTCGCAGACCTCGGTGCAGGAGCTGAACCGCGTCACGCAGGGGCTGAACCAGGCGCTGACGTCGGGGCAGCGTCGCGGCCAGTGGGGCGAGCGCATGGCCGAAGACATCCTGCGCGCCGCCGGCATGATCGAAGGCGTGAACTACACCCGCAACACGACAACGAGCGGCAGCGGCGACGGCGCGTCGACGCGGCCCGACTTCACCTTCCTGCTGCCCCAGAACCGCATCCTGCACATGGACGTCAAATTTCCGCTGGCGGGATACCTGCGCTACATCGAAGCCGCCAGTGACCCGGAACGCGACGCCGCCCGCAAGCAGTTCCTCTCCGACGTGCGCGCCCGCCTGCGCGAGGTCGTGACGCGCGGCTACATCGATCCGGCCGCCGGGACACTGGACTATGTCCTGGTCTTCATCCCCAACGAGCAGGTCTACGGCTTCATCCACGAGCACGATCCGAACGTGCTGGACGAAGCGCTCGGCATGCGTGTCGTGCTCTGCTCGCCGATCACCCTGTTCGCCGTGCTGGCCGTGATCCGGCAGTCGGTGGAGAACTTCCGCCTCAGCGAGCAGACGGACCGGATTCTGAGCGCGCTGGGCGGCTTCGCGACGCAATGGGAGAAGTACCAAGATGCGCTCGGGAAGCTGGGCGGGCGGTTGGACTCGGCTCGCAAGGCCTACGACGAACTGGCAACGACACGCACCAATGTGCTGCAGCGCCAGGTCGACAAGGTGGAGACGCTGCGCGTTGAGTCCGGCGTCGAGGCTGACACGGCGATCGGCCAAGGTGAGGATCAGGAACAGCTCGAAATTCCCGAGCACCTACTCAACGAGCGCTCGAGGCGGTAGATCCCAACCCCGTTAGAGAGCCGCGTACCACTCCGACAACGCCGTGCCAATCGCATTGGGCGACTCTTCCTGGACGAAGTGCGTGCCCTCAACTTCAACCTCGGTCTGGTTCTTGAAGCTGCGGATGAATTCCTCTCGCGGGCCGACGATGATCGCGCCGGGCTGCGAGTTGATGAAGAGCTTGGGCAGCTCGTTCGACGCCATCCAGTCGCCAACCTCCGTGCAGACGCGCACCGTATCGGCGGGCTCACCGTCGAGCGGGAGCTCGCGCGGCCAGGTCAGCGTCGGCCGACGCCCTTCGCCGGTTTCGAGGTAGGGCGCGCGGTAGCGATTGAGCGTCTCCTCGTCGAGCCCGCCCCGCACGTTGCCCAGGATCTGCTCGACAAAAACGTTGTTGGTCAACACCAACTCCTCGCCGACGCCCTCCGTGCGGAACTTCTCGAAGAGCTCGCTGCCAAACCCGAACATCTCGCGCCAGATCGGCTCCATGAAGCAGATCGCCTTGATCCGCTCCGCGTGGCGCATGGCCCAGAAGGAACCCAGCACGGAACCCCAGTCGTGGATCACCAGGGTGACGTTGTCGCCCAGGTCCATCGCCTCGAACCAGGCGTCGAGGTAGCGCTGGTGCTGCTCCAGCCGGTACTCGCCGCCCGGCCGGCCCGACTCGCCCATCCCGATCAGGTCGGGCGCGAGGCAGCGCGCGGAGCCTTCCAGGTGCGAAATGATATTGCGCCAGAGATACGACGATGTTGGGTTGCCGTGCAGGAAGACGACGGAATCGCCGCTGCCAACGTCGACGTAGGCCATCTCACTGTCCAAGACGTCGATCCGCTTGCGCTCGCGCGTATCCAGCGCCGAAATGTTCGCTTCGACCATGCTCTCTCCGCCTCCCTAAACCCTCACTCGATTGGCGGACTACCGTTGCGCCTCGTCCAGCAGGGATAGTCGGGCCGCCGCTGCATCCGTCGCTTCCAGGCTCGCCATGTCGATCGCGCGTGCCTGGTGCCAAGAGTCCCAGACTGCCTCGATGAAGCGCATGTAGCGCACACCGTCGCGGAAATTGGTCAGCTCAACGGGCGCGCCATCGCGCACCGAGGCGACGAAGTCCTGCTCGACAAGCCAGCCGCGATCGGTACCTTCGTCAGGCTCCAGCTCCGCCGGTTCTTCGCCGTGTTTCGCCAGTCGAGCCGTGTCGCCGAAGGTCCAGTGCAGCGTCGCCTC
>CAUYZA010000057.1:0-12254 GCA_963577225.1 Dehalococcoidia bacterium
TTCGCCGCTCAGGATCTCTTCCGTGTGCTCGCCCCAACGAGGGGCGCGCACCAGCGGGAGCCGCTCGCCGTCCCAGAGGATGGGCTCCTCCTGTAGCCAGGCGGTCACATCTGCGTTGAGCTCGATCGGGCGGTAGTCGGACAACATCGCCTCGTCGCGCTGAAGCAGATCGCGCAGATCTTCTACAGCCGAGGCCGGGACACCCGCTTGCTGCAAGGTCGCGGCCGCCTGCCACTTGTCGCGCTCGCTGCTCCAGCCGCTCAGGATCGACTCGATCTGGTCTTGCGCCGCGAAACGGTCGTCGATGGCGGCCAGCGCATCGAGCCCGGCGACCTGCCCGAGCGCTCTCCAGTCGGCATCGTGGCGGCAGGAGATCGCCAGCCAGTCATCGTCGCCCTGGCAAGGGAAGACGCCGTGCGGGGCCAGATGCGATGAACGATTGCCCTGGGGTCGTGCCACGATCGATACGTCGTTGAGATGCTCGATCAACTCGGTGTCGAGCAGGTGCACGGACGACTCGTACTGCGCCATTTCGAGGTACTGGCCCTCTCCCGATTCTTGGCGATGCAGCAACGCCGCCATGATCTGGCTGGCGGCGAAGTAGGGCACGGTGAAGTCGGTGTGCAGCGCACCAAAGCAGATCGGGTCGCGACCGGGAAAGCCGCTCAAGTCGGCCAGCCCGCACATCGCGACGATGCCGCTGCCGTACGAGCGCCAGCCCTTCCGCGGGCCATGAATCCCCATCACGGCGAGGTTGGCCATGATCAGATCGGGCTTGATTGTGCGGAGCGCCTCGTAGCCCAGACCCCAGCGGTCCAGGCGGTCCGGCGTGTAGTTCGAGGTAACGACGTCGGCGCTCTCAGCGAGCTTGCGCGCGACGTCGATCCCCTCCGGCGTGTTGAGATTGAGCGTCAGAGCGCGCTTGTTCGGGCTGCAGTCGTTGAAGACCCCGTTGGTGTTCCAGCTCATGGTTCCGGGCGGCTGGACGCCGATGTAGCGGATCGGATCGAGGCGGTACTCCGACTCGACTTTGATCACGTCGGCTCCGAGATCGGCCAAAAGGCGGGTGCCGAGCGGGCCAGCGATCGCCCAGGTGAAATCGACGATGCGCACGCCCGCCAGGGGTTGGTGCGCGGCGCCGTTCGGGGCGCGGGAGCGATCGACGTTTGGGCGTCGGCGAGCCCCTGGCGGAGTACGCGTCGGCGTTGAGAGCTGCCCCATGCGACGCCCCACCGCGATCCCGCGCCCGAAGAGGTCATCGCGCTCCGCTTCGCTCAACCCAGCCCAATCGCGCAGCACCGCGTCGGTCTGCTCGCCCAACGACGGCGCGGGCTCCGGTGCCGTCGCCTGGCGTTGCGATCGAAACGCCGAGCGCAGCATCCGCACATCACGCGCGAGCACGGCGTGGGGCACGTCGACGAAGAACTCGCGCGCAATCAGGTGCTTGTCGAGGGCGATCTCCGCAACTGAGTTGACCGGCAACACGAGCAGCCCGCGCGCCTGCCCCTCGTCCAGCAGTTCGTCCTGATCCAGCGCCGCACAAAGCCGCGCCGTGAACGGAACAATTTCGGTCCGATGCAGCCCGCGATAGGTCAAGTCCTCCCACTCCGGCCCAGCCAACTCGTCGCTCTCCAGAACCGTCGAGAGCCATTCGACGAACCTCGGCCAGTTGGGCGGATGGACCGTGAACGATGTCCACTTGCCGTCCTTGCTGCGAAACGTCGTGCCCGCCGTGACCGGCGTGTGCCGCGACGGAACGAAGTCATTCCACTGCAAGAAGTTGGCGTTGGCGGTCTGCAGCGTCGTGAAGTTAACCGCCTCCTGCATCGACACCGTGACGCGGCCCGGCGCCTCGCCCTTGCGCGCTGTCAGTAGTAGAGCCAGCGCCGCCTCCGCCGCCGCCAGCGACGTCTGTTTGTAGGCCAGGTCACCCGTCGGATGGTTGGGCGGGTCCTCCGACAGCCCATTCAACACCAGGTGCCCCCCGGCCGCCATCGCGGTCAGATCCGTCGCGACGTCTTCTGAGCCGCGACGGAAGACCACGTCCACGACGCCCACCTCGTCCGGCGCCGAGTCGAGCGCGGCACGCAGCGCGGACGTTGTCTGTAGCGGTGCGATCACGATGTCGCACGTCGCGATCAGGCGCTCAACGAGCGGCCAGCACTCGTCGGCTGAATAGTCGAAGGTGCAGCTCTGCTTGCCCGAGTTGTAGAGCAGATGCGCCAGGCTACGTTCGGACTCCGGTGCGTCGCCGGCGCTATCGATGAAGGGGCGCCGCGTACGCAGCGCGTCGCCGCGGCTGTCCTCCACGCGCACCACGTCGGCGCCCAGCTCCGCCAGCAGACGTGCGGCGAGGACCGTCACCTCGTCGCTGAGGTCCAACACGCGGATCCCGGCCAAGAGGCCGGTTTGGTCGGGCATTGCTCGCTCCATCGGGGCGCTCGCCAAGCTTCCGGCCGAGTATCGGCGATGCGACCCACTTCGTGCCAACCCGCGCGCGCTCGTCGCTAGAATCGCTGCGTGGCCACTCTCTTCGTCCCTCCCAGCCTGCGCCACCTGACCGGCGGCGAACGTCGGATTACGGTGAGATCCGCGAACGTACGCGCCCTCGTCGACGAGTTGGAGCAGGCCCACCCCGGCTTCCGCGATTCCCTCGTCGACGGCGACAGCCTTCGCCCCGGCCTCGCCATCGCGATCGACGGCGTGGCCTCCTCCGACGGCCTGCTGGCCAAGATCCCGGAAGGCGCCGAGGTCCACATCCTGCCTGCTATAGCCGGCGGCTAGCCGGCCACAGGCACAGCCGACGCCTAGCCCCCCTGCGCTGGGTACGTCATGAACTCCAGCAAATTCCCGTCCGGATCGCGACAGTAGATCGACGTGCCCTGCCGCCGGCCCGCCTCGCCGCCGCCCTTCTGGTCGTACGGCCCGAAGGCGACCTCGCTGCCGGCATCGACGATCAGCTTCTCGGCCGCCTCCAGACTGCCATCGAAAAAGAAACAGAGGTCGCCGCAGCCCGGCTCCGCCGTCGGCCCGCGCGCCTCGAACTTGGGGTTCTGCCAGAGCTCGGGCGGGTGCACGTTGATCTTGCTGTGCTCACCCACCTGGATCGCGAAGAGCTGCGACTCGCCCGCCCGCCACTCCTCCTCGTAGAGGATGTTGAAGCCGAGACGTCGATAGAAGTCGATGCAGGTGTCGGGGTCGCTCGTCGGAAGCGACACGTGGTCGAAGCCGCGCACGGTCATCTCGGTCCCCCTCCTGCATCGCGCCGTCGCGCGCATTGGCCGAAAGCTAGCAGCCGGCGACACCGATCCGGAGCCGCCGCAACATCCCGACGACGGCTCGCAGCCCACAACGAAGCGCACGCCTATACTGCCCGCCAAGCAGCTCGACAGGCCGTTGAGCGACACAGCAATGGGAGACCGCGTTGCCAGCGCCCCTTGATGGCCTCAACGTGCTCGATCTCAGCCGCGGACCCGTGGGCGGGACCACGACGATGGTCCTGGCCGACTTCGGCGCTGACGTGATCAAGGTCGAACCGCCCAGCGGCGACCGCTTCCGCTCCCTGCCCGCCTCCCCCGTCTGGCTGCGCGGCAAGCGCAGCGTCGCGCTCGACCTGGGCACCGAAGCCGGTCGCGATCGCCTGCATGAGCTCACCACCGACGCCGACATCGTTGTCGCCAGCTTCGCGCCCGACGGCGACGCCGCCCGCTGTCAGGCCGACTTCGAAACGCTGCGACATCTCAATCCCCGCCTGATCTACTGCAACATCAGCGGCTGGGGCCGGCGCGGAGCCTATGCCAACTACCCCGCCAACGAAGGGGTGATCGCCGCCAAGTCCGGCCGCATGCTCGCCTTCAAGGGTCAACTCAAACGCGAGGGGCCGGCCTTCGCAGCGGTCCAGGTCGGCGCGCACGCGGCCTCGCAAGGAGCCGTCCAGGGGATCGTCGCCGCACTCCTGGCGCGCGAGACAAGCGGGCTCGGCGGGCTTGTCGAAACCAGCGTCCTGCAAGGCCTCATCCCGTACGAACTGCGCCAAATGATGCTGGTCCAGCTCGCGGAGCGCGACCCCGCCAACTACGCGGAGCTCCTGGCGGCGCGCGCCGGCATGCCCAGGCTCAACTACCACCCGGTCATGGTGGCTGAGGGCCGCTGGATGCAGATGGCCAACCTGCTGGAGCACCTCTTTATCGCGTTCCTCGAAGCGACCGACCTGACGGACCTCTTCGCCGATCCACGCTTCCAAGGTTCTCCGGCGCTGTGGAAGCCGGATGCGATCGAAGACGCCCGCGACCGCATCTTGCTCCGCATGCAGGAGCACACCGTGGAGGAGTGGATGGCCATCTTCCACGCCAACGGCAACGTGGCCGCCGAGCCATTCCTCACGGCGCAAACGGCGCTTGACCATCCCGACATGCTGGCCAACGGGGACCTCGTCGACATCGACCATCCCCGGCTCGGCAGCATCCGCCAGCTCGCCCCGATCGCCCGGCTCGAAGAAACACCCGGCCAGGCCGGCGCGGCCGCACCCGACGTCGGTGCCGACAGCGGCGCGAGCTTCCGTGCGCCCTCTACCGCGAACGGCCTCAACGGCTCCGCGGCGCCTGCTCAAGGACGCCCGCTGGAGGGCGTGACCGTGCTCGAATTCGCCACCATCATCGCGACACCATTGGGCACGTCCTTGCTCGCCGATCTCGGCGCCCGAGTGATCAAAGTGGAACCAACCGGCGGCGGCGACCCCTATCGCGGCATGGACAGCGCCGGGATCATGGCGGCGAAAGTGAACGCCGCCAAGGAGAGTATCTGCATCGACCTCAAGTCCGAGACGGGCCAGGCACTCGTCCACGACCTCATCGCACAGGCGGATGCGATCGTGCACAACTACCGTCCCGGCGTCCCCGAGCGACTCGGCATCGGCTACGAGCAAGCGCGCGCCATCCGCCCCGACATCATCTGGGTCTCCGCCAACGGCTACGGCCCGGATTCGCCCAGCGCCAACCGCCCCTCGGCGCATCCCGTGCCGGGTGCAGTCTGCGGCGGCGCGGTGATGCAGGCGGGCGCGGGCATGCCACCGACGGACTGCGACTCACTCGAAGCCATTCGCGAGGCCTCGCGCCAACTCATGCGCGCCAATGAGGCCAATCCTGACCCCAACACCTCCGTCGTGATCGCGTCCGCTACGACCCTCGCACTGCTCGCTCGCAAGCGCTTCGGCGTCGGCCAGCGGGTCTTCGTCAACATGCTCGTCGCCAACGGCTACGCCAACGCCGACGACTTCCTGCGCTACGAGGGCAAGACACCCCGCCCCGAAGTCGACGCCGACCTCTACGGCCTCAGCGCGCTCTACCGGCTTTATGAGGCGCAGAGCGGCTGGGTCTTCCTCGGAATCCTCCTCGACGAGGAGTGGTCGGCCTTCTGCCAGAGCGTCGAACGACGTGACCTCGCCGCCGACGCCCGCTTCGCCACACGCGAGAGTCGCATCACGCACGACGACGCCCTTGTCGTGGAGCTGAGTACGCTCTTCGCGACCCGCGACGCCGATGCGTGGGAGGCGTTGCTCGTCGAGGCCCATGTCGGCTGTGTGCGCGCCGACGCTGCCACGCCCGGCCAGTTCTGGGCCGAGGACACACACGTGCGCGCCAACGGGCTGGCCCCTGAAAGCGAGCATCCACGTTTGGGTGCGCTGCGACGATGGGGCCCGCTGGTCACCGTCGACGGCGGGCCCGACAGCTACGGACCCGGCGTCCTGGCCGGCCAACACACCGACCAGATCCTGAGGGAGATCGGACGCAGCGCCGATGAAGTGGTGCAGTTGCGCGAGACCGGCGTCGTCTGGTCGGAATAGACCCCTGGGCTAAAGCCCGCGCCACTCGACGTTCGGCTCCCGCCGCTCCGCCTCCGGCGCGCCGTCGACGGCGGCCTGCCCGAGATAGACGTAGGCCACGATGCGGTCGATCGGCGCCAGCCCCAGATACTCCTTGGCCGCGGCGTAGTGCGCCAGCTTGCCGGTGCTCCACTTCGCCGCCAGCCCTTCAGCGTGCGCCGCCAGCAGCAGGTTCTGGGTCGCGCAGGAACAGGCCGCATAGTCCTCAAGATCGAGCACGGGATCTTGCTCGTGCCGCACCTGTGAAACGACGATGAAGACCGGTGAGCGCGTCAGCTTCGAGCGCGCCGCCCGTGCCCGGCCCTCGTCGACAGTCGCCGCAATCGCCTCCGCCATCTCCTCGCGCGCCGCGCCCGCCACGACGTGGAAGCGCCACGGCTCCGTGTTGCGATGATTGGGCGCCCAGACGGCCGCCTCCAGCAGTCGCTCGATCTGCTCCCGCGTCACGGGCTGATCGCTGAACTGGCCGATCGTGCGTCGCTCCCGAATCGCCTGCTGAACATCCATCTCTGCCCCCAACGTCGGCTCTTAGCTAGCGTCCATCGATCCTAGCCCGTCGTCGCGCAAGGAGCGTGGCTGCCTACTCGTGTGGCCGCATCCCGGCCGACTCGCCCGCCCAGGAACCACCCTCGACCCACAGGGCGTGCCCATTGACGTACGAAGCCCCATCCGACGCCAGGAACGCGACTGCCTCCGCGATCTCCTCGGCCCGCGCGAGCCGGTTCGTCGGCGAGCGACTCATGGTCTCACGCGACTGTTCCTGAAAATCCGCCTCATCAATCTCGTCGGGCCGGATCATCGGCGTGTTGACGCCGCCCGGGCAGACGCAGTTGACGCGGATCTTGTCGGGACCGAACTCCAGCGCCAGGGTCTTCGTCAGCAAGATCACCGCCCCCTTCGACGGCGCATAGGCCGAGTGCCCCGGCCGGGCCCGCACCCCCGCCATCGACGCCGTATTCACGATCGCCCCGCCACCCGCCGCCCGCATGACCGGGGCCGCGTACTTGCAGCCCAGCCAGACCCCCTTCACGTTGATCGACAGCACCCGCTCGAAAACCTCTTCATCCATCTCCTCAATCCGCGTCGCTGGCGGGAAGATGCCGGCGTTGTTGTGCAGCACGTCGAGCGCCCCGTACTGATCGACGACCGACGCGATCAGCGCCTCAACCTGCACCGCCTGCGAGACATCGACTTCGAACGGTGTCGCGTCGCCACCCGCCTCCTCGATCTGGGCCGCCGTGTCGCGCGCGCTGTCTAGATCGATGTCGGCCACGCCCACCCGCGCGCCTTCGGCCGCCAGCAGCTTCGCCGTCGCGCGGCCGATGCCGGAGCCGGCGCCTGTCACCAACGCCACCTTGTTGGAGAAACGCACGGTTTCTGGGGGCATCGCAGACTCCTTCTGAACAGCAAAGTCGCTTCGGCGAGAGTCTACCCGTCCCAGCACAACGCATAGCCGCACTGCGGCTATCCTGCGCCCGCACGATCAGCAGTACAGCGAGAGGTCAAGCCATGGCAAGCGTCGAGACCGTGTCCGGACCGGTCGAGGGCAAGGACCTCGGCTTCACGCTCAGCCATGAACACGTCGCGATGCAGCCGGCCTTCGTCACGACGCACTACCCCTGGATGGTCGACCGCGACAAGATCCGCGACCGCGCCATCCGTGAGCTGACGGAGGCGAAGCAGGGCGGCGTCGACACGATCATTGAGCTCAGCACGCCGGATCTGCAACGCGACGTGGAGCTGATCCAGGAGGTCGCCCAGGCCTCAGGCATGCAGGTGGTCGTCGCGACGGGCATGTGGCGCGACATCCCGCGCTATTTCTGGTCGCGCACGCCGGAACAGATCGCCGACATCTTCGTGCACGAGATCGAAGAGGGGATCGGCAACACGACGATCAAAGCAGGCGCGATCAAGGTCGCCAACGACGCCGAAGGCGTGACGCCCGAGGCCGAACTCGTGCTGCGCGGCGCGGCGCAGGCCTGTAAGCGAACCGGCACGCCGATCAGTACGCACCACTGGGCGCCGCTCGAGGTGGGACGTCGGCAGGTCGAGCTCTTCCGGGAGGAGAGCGCTCCGATGGACCGCATCTGCATTGGCCACAGCGCCGACTCGACGGACGCCGACTACCTCGAAGACCTGCTCAAGACGGGCGTCTACCTCTCGATGGACCGTTACCCCGGCTCCGGCGACCGGCCCAACTGGCAGCAGCGCAACGCCACCGTCAAAAAGCTGATCGACAGCGGCTGGGCCAACAAGATCATGGTCGGACACGATTACGCCCCGGGCCTGATCCCGGAGGAGTCGCCGACGCGCTATCTCTTCCTGATCACGACGGCGCTACCGGCACTGCTCAAGGACGGCGTCGACGAGGACACGATCCGCGAGATGACCCACGAAGTGCCGCGTCGATTTCTGACCGGCGAGGAGTAGCGATCGTGTTTGAGCGAGCAGTTGGCCGGGCAGGTGCCGTCATCATGCTCGCGACGCTGACGCTCACTGCGATCATGCTGCCCGTGCGTTCCGCCGTCGCGGCGGGACCGGCCTGGACGATCGTCGTCGACGAATCCACGGGACAAGCGACGTTCTTGTCGAAAACGGAATCCTTTGATCTGATCAGGGGTCTGCCAGCGCATCCGAGCGCCGACGAGCTGTCGGGCAGGTCGTTTCTGCGGGTCTACCTCTACTGGTCGCCTGCCGCTGAGGTCTTCCAGCTTGGAAGTGACGGCGAGCTGACCAGCTTCGAGCCCGAGGCGGCCGATCAGGACGCGCTCCCCTACCTGGGAACAGAGACGGCGCCTCCGCTGCTCGCCTTCTTGAACCCGAACCCCTTCGGTTGGCCCACCCTCAGCTCCGCGAAGCACTACATCTTGGGCCCAGCACATGTCGCCCTCTTGGCGAGACACGGGCTTCCCGCCACATTGGTCGATCCGCATACGCAGGCGCCCGCCGCTGCGAATCCCGTACCGATCCTGGTCGACGCGTTTCCCGCTACCGGCACGGGAGGCTTGGCGGATGAAGGCAGTGCGGGAACAAGCCGTATTGTGCTCGTACTCGTGCCGGCCTTGGCGATCATGTTCCTGGGCCTCTACTCGCTCTATCGGACGAGCCGCCAGACTCAGAACTGACCCACATGCTGGAGAAGAGGGCAACTCGAAGTGGCAGGACAACTCGACGATAAAGTCGCCGTGATCACGGGTGCGGCTAGCGGCATGGGGCGTCAGACGTCACTGCTGTTCGCGTCCGAGGGCGCGAAGATCGGCGTCGCCGACCTCGACCAGGAACGCGGCGCAGAGACCGTGCAGCTCGTCGCCGACGCTGGAGGCGATGCCACCTTCGTACGCACCGACAGCAGCAGCGAGGCCGACACTGAGGCACTGGCCGAAGCCGCTGTCGAGCAGTACGGGCAAATCGACGTCCTGGTCGCCGCGGCCGGCATTTCGCACGCGAGCTACGTCAGCGGTGAGGTCGACGAGGTCGACCCGCTGATCGCGCGCGCCGAAAACATGATCGTCAACGCGCCGATCGAACACTGGGAGAAGGTGCTGAACGTCAATCTGACCGGCGTGATGCTGGCCGACCGCGCGGTCGCGCGGCGCATGATCGAGGCAGACACCGGCGGCGCGATCGTCAACATCGCATCCGGCGCTGCAAAGGTGCCGATTCGCGGACTAGCCGACTACTGCGTCTCCAAGGCCGGCGTCTGGATGTCGACGAAGGTGCTGGCCCTGGAGCTGTCACGCAACGGGATTCGCGTCAACGCGATCGCCCCCGGTGTGATCGACACACCAATGACCGCCTCCATGACCGCCGACGAGGAACGCCGGCAGCAGACCATCCGTCGCGTTCCTTTGGGCCGCCTAGGTGAGCCCAGCGACATCGCTAGCACCGCGCTCTTCCTAGCCACGGACGCGTCCAGCTACTTCAGCGGGCAGATGCTGCACCCAGACGGCGGGATGTTCACGGGCTGATGTCTGACACGATCTTGCACGGCCTACGCATCATCGACCTCAGTCGCGACGTCGCCGGGGCGTACGGCGCCAAGCTACTCGCCGGCTTCGGTGCCGACGTGATCAAGCTGGAGCCGCCCGGCGGTGACCCCACTCGCTGGATGCCGCCGCGAATCGACGACTCTCCCGACGTCTCACCCGATGGGGGCATCCTCTTCGCCTACCTCAACACCGGCAAGCGCAGCGTCGTGCTGGACCCAGACGTCGAGCTGGAGCGCGACTCCTTGCTTGTGCTCCTGCGCGGCGCCGACCTGATCATCGAATCGGGCGCGCCCGGCGAGTGGGCCAAAGGCGGCATCGACTTCGCTTCCCTGCTCGACGAGAAGCCCGCGCTCGTCGTTTGCTCCGTTACGCCCTTCGGGCAGACGGGTCCGCGCGCGGACTGGCGCGTCACGGCGCTGACCGCCTTCGCCGCTGGGGGACAGATGGCGATCTGCGGCGAACCCGGCCGGCCGCCGCTGAAGACGGCGGGGCACCAAGCCGGCTACCAGGGCGGGCTGCACGTCTTCTCGTCGTCGCTCACCGCCCTCTTGGCGGCGCAGCGAACCGGACTGGGGGACCACATCGACCTTTCGCTGCAGGAGCTGCAGACGGCCAGTCTGGAGGGCGCGGGGCCGAATTCGATGGTGCACGGCCTCGACGCCGAACGCCGTGGCAACCAGGCCCGCGCAATCTGGGGCATCTACCCCTGCGCCGACGGCCACGTCGGCGTCAACGCCATGCGACGCCAGACCGCGGCGGTCTACGCCTGCATCGGCCACCCAGAACTAGCCGATGACCCCGCTAATCTCGACATCCTCGTCAACCCCGCCAACAACGAACTGGTGGCGGCCTTGATCCTGGAATGGACCAGCCGGCATACCTCCGAGGAGATCTTCGCCGCCTCGCAGGAGCATCGCGCCCCGTTCTCGCGCATCCCCGACCCGGCGGCATTGCTGGCCAACGAGCATCTGCGCCACACCGGATTCTGGTCCCATCTCGACCACCCCGTGCTGGGACCGCATACGGTGCCCGGCGCGCCCTTCATCGTTGACGGCGAACGTGCGCCGCTTCGGCGCGCCCCGCTGCTAGGCGAGCACAACGCCGAGGTATTGGCCGAGCTTGGCTCGCCGGCTCCTCCACCCTCGGCAATCGCACCGGCGATGTCGGATACACCGAAGCCCCCCTCGAATCCGATGCAAGGCATCCGGGTGCTCGATCTGACCCAGGTCTGGGCTGGTCCCTACGCCACCCGCTTCCTCGCCGACATGGGCGCCGACGTGATCCACCTCGAAGGTCCTGGCTTCCCGGACGCCGTGCGCGGCGTCGGCCGCTCCGACAAGCCGCGCGGCTACGACCGCTCCGCCTACTTCAACGAGTACAACCGCGGCAAACGCGGGCTGGCGCTGGACCTGCAGCGGCCCGAGGGGATCGACGTGCTCAGGAAGTTGCTGCCCAGCGTCGACGTGGTGATCGAGAACTGGAGCGTCGGCGTCGCGGAGCGGCTCGGCCTCGGCTATGACGAGCTGCGTGCCGAACGGCCAGACATCGTCTTCGTACAGATGCCGGCCTTCGGAAAGAGCGGCCCGGAGTCCGAGCGCGTCGGCTTTGGCCCCACCATCGAGCAGATGGGCGGCTTGGTGGCACTGCAGGGCTACGAGGGCGGCGAGCCGCAGAAGAGCGGCATCTCCTACGGCGACCCCACCAGCGGAACGCTCGCCGCCGGGGTGGTTGCGCTGGCGCTCTGGCGACGCGAGCGCACCGGCGAGGGCGCGCACGTCGTCGTCGCCCAGCGCGACAACATCGCCGGCATGATCGGGGAGTATCTCGTCGCCCAGTCGGTCGGCAGTGCACTGCCGCGGCGGATCGGCAGCCGCGATCTCGCCATGGCACCGCACAATGCCTACCGCTGCCGGGACGACGCCGGACGCACCGGCGCGATCTTCCCAGGCGACCCGCCTGAGCGGTACCACGAAACCTGGCTCGCGATCGCGGTCGATTCCGACGCCGCCTGGGTCGCGTTGCGCGACCTGATCGGCGACTCCAGCCTGGACGATCCGTCGCTGGCAAGCGCGGCAGGTCGGCTTGAGCAGGTCGACCTGCTCGACGTCGCAATCGCCGCCTGGGCCCGTGACCAGGAAGCCAACCAGACCGCGCACCAGCTCCAGGCTGCGGGCGTCAGCGCCTCGCCCGTCTTCACCCCGCTCATGCTGCGCAACGACGCCCACCTCGCCGAGCGTGGGTTCTTCGTCGAAGTGGACCACCCCATCGTCGGGCGCCACACAACCGCCCGTCCGGCCTGGCGCTTATCGCGGCGGCCGTTCCAGGGCGCAACCGCTGCGCCGATGTTCGGCCAGGACAATGAGGCCATCCTGACCGAACTAGCA
>CAUYZA010000058.1:0-12132 GCA_963577225.1 Dehalococcoidia bacterium
ACACGGACGACGCGGCCTTGCGTGAGCTTTTCGCGGCCTGCATCAGCCTCGGCGACGGCTGGCGAGGCTCGCTGGACGACACGCTTGCGGAGTACGTCGACGCCTTGGAGAGCGAAGCCCACGACCTGCAGCCGTACTCGGTCGAAGACGCCCACAAAGCGGCGCAATCGTCGACGGAGCGCCTGCGTCACCGCTTCATTCAAGCGGAATTGCGAGCCGGCTCCCAGGGCATCGCCGAGGGCGAGCGCACCTACGGGGTGGCCACACTCGTCAACGGGCTGACCGCGGAGGCAGATGCCGAAACGATCGAAGACGACGACCTGCGGGCTACCGCCCGCCAGGTCTTAGAAAACCAAGCCAAAAGCCGGTCGCTGCACGCGCGCCGGCGAAGCGAGACCGCACGAACCCCGGCGGCGGCCGTGCAGCCGGCACCCGAGCCGATCAGCGAAGGAGAGAGCTAGCCATGGTCACCAAGACAGCGAAGCCCGCAGCGAAAAAGCCGGCCAAGACGGCAGGCAAAGAGAAGGCGAGCGCTTCGAAGGACGCGGACAAGACGAGCGGGACCAAGGCCAAGAGCAACGGCAAGAGCGCGACGCCGGCCAAGGCCAGCAGCGCCAAGAGCAACGGCAGCAAGGCTGAGACCAAAGCCAAGAGCGACCCCCGTCGAAAGCCATCGCTGAAGCGCAGCATGACTCAGCGCGCCACCGCCGCCCCGCCAACGCAGCGCAAGCCGAAGCCCGCGCCGGGCTCGAAGCAGGACAAGCGGGTGCGCGCCTTGACGGCCCCCGTCGACGAGTTCTCGATGCCCGCCGGGAAGCGCTCGATCGACCTGGCCGAGCGGCCCAAGGCGAGCACGAAGAAGTCGACCAAGGCCGCCCCCACACCGCAGAAAGCGGCGGCGCGGCGGACCAAGGCGAAGCAGATCGAAGAGGCGCAAGAAGCCGACAAGGTCGCCGAGTCCGAGTTCAAGTTCACCTCTACGCCGACGATCGACTTCGAGACTCTGTTCGAGGACGAGAAGGCGAAGAAGGGACGCGCCAAGAAGGGGCGCGGGGCGTCGGCCGCCGCCGCCGTGGCGGCCCGCACGAAGGCGGGGCTGGCCAAGCTGGGCGCGGACGAGGGCGAAGGCATCGACGACCCGGTGCGCATGTACCTGCGCGAGATCGGGCGGGTGTTCCTGCTCACGGCCGCGGATGAGAAGTTCCTGGCGCGCGAGATGGAAGAAGGCAACTGGATCCACGACATCGAGGAGGACTTCCATGAGCAGATCGGGCGCGAGCCAACGGCCTTGGACATCCTTCTGACCCTGTTCGACCAACTCGAGGAACTGCGTGACTCCACGGAGATCGTGGCGAAGGTCATCGGCGCCTCGGACGACACGTTGATCGAGCTGATGGAGAACGAAGACTTTCGCAAGCGCGTCGACGGAGAAATGGACGAGGAGCTACGCGCCAAGCTCGTGCGCGGCCTCAAGATCGATGAGGGCGATGCGGAGGAGCACCTGGTTCGGCTCTCCGTTGTGACGCACATCATTGGCCCGGACCTCTTGATCCGCTCGGCCGACGCCGCCGGCGGGCTCGAGAAGATCTACCCGCTGACGCGCTCCACGCCCAAGAAGCTGCAAAAGCTGCAAACGCGCTACGAGCGCCACTTCTATCGACTCAAGGAAGAGTCGTATCGCTCGGAGAAGCGGCTGACGGAGGCCAACCTGCGGCTCGTCGTCTCGGTGGCGAAGAAGTACATCGGGCGCGGCATGTCGCTGCTGGACCTGATCCAGGAAGGCAATATCGGCCTGATCCGCGCTGTCGAGAAGTTCGACTACCGCAAGGGTTACAAGTTCTCGACCTACGCCACGTGGTGGATCCGACAGGCGATCACGCGCGCTATCGCGGACCAGGCCCGCACGATTCGTATCCCGGTCCACATGGTGGAAACGATCAACAAGCTGGTGCGCGTCTCGCGACGGTTGGTGCAGGAGTACGGGCGCGAGCCGACCTCCGAGGAGATTGGCCTGGGCATGGACCTGCCGGCCGAACGGGTGCGCGAAATCATCAAGGTCAGCCAAGAGCCCGTCTCGCTAGAGACGCCGATCGGCGAGGAAGAAGACTCGCACTTGGGCGACTTCGTGCCCGACACCGAAACGCTGGCGCCAGCCGACGCCGCAGGGCAACAGCTGCTCAAGGAGACGGTGGAGGAGGTCCTCTCGTCGCTGACGCTGCGCGAGCGGCGTGTGCTGCAGCTGCGCTTCGGTCTGGAGGATGGCCGCAGCCGCACGCTGGAAGAGGTTGGACGCGAGTTCGGCGTGACGCGCGAGCGCATCCGCCAAATCGAAGCGAAGGCGCTGCGCAAGCTGCGACACCCGTCCCGCGCCAAGCGCCTGCGCGACTACCTGGAGTAGACGACTACTACCTCAGCGCAGCAGCGGGAGACTCGCTCAGGGCCCAGCAGAGAAGCTAGGGACTGGCCGTGCTGGCCAGCGCGGGCGCGTTCGCCGTGGTGTTGGGGTAGCGCTCGTTGGCGAAGAACTCCCACGCCTTGAGCGCGACGGCGCGCACCAGATCCCAGGCCGGTTGCTGGGGAATCGCGCCCTGCGTGTAGATCGCGATCGCGTAGGCGTAGGTACGCCCCCCACGGTCGAACTCGACGATGCCAATGTCGTTGACGGAGGCTTCGTCGAAGGCCGGGAGATAGCCGTGCTTGTAGTAGACGTGGCCCTCGCCGTCGGGTACCGCGCCCTCGATCCCGAACCAGCGCGGAGTCTGCGTGAGCTCGTCGATCAGCGTGCGGCTCAAGACCGTGCCCAGGAGTTCACCGTGGTAGAGCGCGCTGAGCGCATGCGCAGCGTCGGACGGGCTGGTCCAGTTCTGATTGTCGGTCTCCAGATAGGACGGGTGAGGCTCGTCCTCGTAGCCCGCGGGATGCGTAATGATCGTGTCCTCAAGGCCCCAGTGCGCCAGACGCACGTTGATCACGGGGATTCCGGTGCGGTTGGTGAGGCTGCGCGCGGCGGCGTTGCTCTCGCGCTGCATCGTGGCTGCCAGGTCGGCGCGGATACCGTCCAGCGGGTAGATGCCATCGGCGACGTCGCGGAAGGCGGAGAGCGCGGCGTAGAATTTGATCGTGCTGGCGGCCTGAAACTGCTGGCGCGCGTTGAGGCCGCCACGATCCCCGGTCTGCAAATCGATCACGGCGACCCCCGCAGCCGCCGGGAAGCGGTCGACCAGCGGCGCGATGCGTGCCAGCAGCGGGTTGAGCGGAGACTGCGCGGTTCCTACACCGGACCCGACTGCGAGCGCGCCCGCGTCGGAGGGGTCGCCGCGCGGGCTCCGACCGTTACCGGGCATGACATCCGGTCCAAATTGCGTGTAGCCCGCGCTGGCCTGGAAGGAAGTCGTGACAGCGCCCGTCGGCACCTCGGCGCTCCTCGACGCGGCCACCAGCGCCGCCGGGGACGCCCCGCTCGCCGCCAGCGCGCCGGACACCAACGCCCAAACGACGGCGGCCGAGACGACCAGCAACGCCGCAGTACGGATCTGCGTCTCCGGCGCCCACCCCGGGCGTCGGATCTTCCGTTTCGTCACCACACATCCCTCTCCGCGACGCCATCGTCGCGCAGGGCCATTCCATTTCCGGAGGCTACCAGCCTGGCGCGCGGCCGGTCGATTGGCCAACCCGGCCTTGTTTGAGCCGTGCCGTGGCGCTCGCTAGCGCTGCTCCCGGGTTGGGAAAGGGGCAACGATGGATGGGGAATCGATCGACGCGTTCCTGGCGGAGCGGCGCAACGGAATCCTGGCGACGGTCAACCGTCGGGGAGAGCCGGTGCAGGTGCCCGTGTTCTTCGACTGGTATGAGGGCACGATCTACATCTCCGTCACGACTCAGCGCGGGTTCTACCCGAATCTGCAGCCCAACCCGCAAGTCTCGCTCTGCGTCGACGACGCGGGGCTCCCCGTGCGAACGGTGATCGCCCGAGGCGAGGCGCGTGTGATCGAGGACGAGTCGATCTGGACGCACACACGTCGAATCATCGACAAGTACGTGCCAGCCGAGCAGGTCGAAGCAACGCTCGAGCGGATGCACGGGGAGCCACGCGTCGTGCTGGCGATCAAACCGCGCATGATCAGCTCGTGGTCGCCCACGCCGGACGACCGCGAGGTCTGGCACGCCGACTAGGTTTGCCGCCGCCGCCCGGGCTGCATATGCTGGATACTCCGCAGAGCCCGATCGGGACTGCTGCGTGGAGCTGAGGGAATCGATGCCGCTGTACGAGTTCTACTGCCGCAAATGCAACGAGAAGTTCACGCAGCTCCGCCCGATCACCGCGGCGGGTGAGCCGAGCAAGTGCGACTCCGGCCACAAGTCGATGACGGTGCTCACCACTGCAGCGGTCTTCGCGAACGGCCTCAGTGCCGACGTGGCCATCGCCGAAGCCCCCTCAGCTGGTGGCGGCTGCGCCTGCGGTCGCGGATCCTGCGGCTGCGGCGACTTCTAGCCCCCCAGGTAGCCAAGGCGCACCGAGCACGCGGCTAGTCGTGGGCTGGGGCTCGCAAAAACGCGGGCAGCCCCACACCGGCGTCGAATCGCCTCAGGTACCAGAATCCCGTCCCTGCGATGACGAGCGCGAACGCGATCGCGGTCGAGCCGATCAGCAAGGTCGTCTCGAAGAAGAAGCCCTGCGGGAAGAACTGGATCAGCCGGTCGCGGTTGCTGAGCTGCCAGAGATCGTTCGTGAAGAAGAGCAGGTGGAACTGCCGAAAGGCGCCGTCGAATCCGGTCGCAGCGACGATCGCCAGCAGCGCCACCGCGGCGGCGACGCCAAGACCGGCGTAGAATCCGGCGCGAGCCAGGAACGGCGCCACGCCTGGCCCGCCCACGCGTCGACGCCAGAAGACCACCCCGACGACGAACGCGATCAGGAAGCCCAAGGACGCCCAGCCCGAATCGTACGTGCGCGCGATCAGACGCTTCACGTCGACCATGTGCAACGTCTCGCGCTCCGTGAAGAGCGGTTCGCTTGCACCGGCCGGCGTGCTGACGACGACCGCGAGGCGCTCCTCATCGTTGAGGAAGTAGGCGCGGATGGTCGTGCCTGCCTGATCGATTTCGGAGCGTTTCAGCCCCGTCCGACGCTCGACGTCGAAGCGGTCGAAGCCGCGCTCCCACCACCAGGCCGACTGCGCCGCGAAGCGCACCGACCAGGCGATTGGCAGGGTCAGCACCGCGACCGCGAAGAGCACGACGACGAAGCGCCAGATGACACGGGCGGGCGTCGTGGCAAGGCCGTCGGAGCGCGCATTACCGCCGTCGGCGGGCAGCGGGACGGTAACTCGAATCTCGGTCTGCACGGAGGGCTCAGAGGCCATGGGCTGCGATATCCTCGCTTCGTCACTATCGAATCAACTGTATCGGCTCGTCGAGAGTCATTCGTCGGGGAGCAGGAAGCGGATGCCTGAGCGGGAACGAGCCTCGATCGAGGCGCTGGCTGAGGCGGCGGGAATGGATTGGAGCGAACCACTCCAGATCGCCGGACCACAACATCTACGTTCGCTGAACGCGACCGCGGCGGTGCTAGTTCTGCTGAACAACGCCACGCTGCCGCCCGATGGGCTGGCCAAGTACCACGACGATGCACCGCTGACAATCGTCGACGCCGAGTTGCAGGCGCTGGCCAGCACGGCGGGGACGATCCGCGCGGAGGGGTTGCCGCCGCGCACGGTCGCGCTGGGCATCGTCGCGCTGACGGCGGCCGAGGTGCGCTTCGACCCGGTCGGTCTGCGCGGCGTGATCCAGGCCTTGCGCGACCCGGAGTCGGGCTGCCCTTGGGATCTGAACCAGGATCACCAGACGCTGCGGCCACACTTACTGGAAGAGACCTACGAGGTGTTGCAAGCGCTCGACAGCGGCGATCCGGCGCTGCTGGCCGAGGAACTAGGCGACCTCTACATGCAGATCGTGCTGCACAGCGAGATCGCGTCGCAGAGCGGCGAGTTTGACCTGGACGATGTGGCGGAGGGGATTCGAGCGAAGCTGGTTCGCCGGCACCCGCACGTCTTTGCCGACGTCGAAGCGGAGACGGCGGACGAGGTGACGGCGAACTGGGACAAGATCAAGGCCGACGAACGGCAGCCTGACGCTTCGGCGCTGGACGGTGTGCCGCTGGCGCTGCCGTCGCTCCAACGCGCGCAAAGCCTGGCGGGGCGCGCCCATCGACGGGGCTTTCTCTGGCCCACGGACGACGACGTGCTCGCCAACCTGACCGACGAGTTGCGCGAGATCGCGACGGCTGAGGGCGAAGCCGAGCGACAGGCAGAGTTCGGCGACCTGCTCTTTGCGCTCGCCGACTTCGCCCGCCGGCAAGAGGTGCCGCTCGAGGACGCACTGCGCCAGGCGGCGGAAAAGTTCGAGCGCCGCTACCGCGCCGTGGAGCAGCAGTTGCGCGAGGATGGCCTGTCGATGGAGAGCATCGATCGCGCGGAGCAAATGCGTCGCTGGGAGGCCGTTAAATCAGAAGAGCGGGCGGGCCAGTGAGCGGCCTACCGGTGGTCGGCGTCGTACTGGTCGAGGAACGAGACGTTGCCCTCAGAGTCTTGGAACATCGCGATCGTGCCGCCCCAGGGCTGTTTGGTGGGCGGCATGGGGAACTCGACGCCCTTCGCGCTGAGCTCCTCGAAGCTGGCCTGCAGATCGTCGACAGCGAGACCGAGACCGGTGTGCCGGCCGACCCAGTGCCGCGGTGTTGTCCGCCTCGGGATCGACGCGAGCCAGCGAGAACTGCGCCCCAGCCGTATCGAACGCGGCGTAACCGAACTCGTCCTCCCGCCTCGCGAGCGGCAGACCCATCGTGTTGGCGTAAAAGTCCACAGCGCCGGCGAAATCGACGACATAGACCGTCGTGTACCAGACTCGGTACTGCATTGCGGATCCCCCCAATCGGTCGGTGCCGACCCTATCAGCCGGCCTCGAATCAACGGACCAATGAGTCAGGAGTCGATGTAAGCAACGGATCAGCCGGGCAGGACTTCGAGCGGTTCGTAGGACACGCCTACTGGGGCCTCGACAAGATCGTCTCCGCCCTGGAGGCGCTGGGGCCGGAGCGTTGGAGCAAAACGCCGGTGCAAGAACTGCGCTCGCCGCGCGAGATCATGATGCATATGTGGGGCTTCGAGAACTTCTGGTCGGCGCGCCTGCGGGGGAGAAGCTGGACCGCGAAAGCCCACCAACCACTCCCGCGACGTTCGATAACCTTGCCTCGCTGCTGGGGGCCTGGCGTCCTGTACAGAACTGGCGCCGTGAGCACACGGCGGGCTGACCGAGCAAGAACTGGATCGCGGCATCGAGCTGACCTGGATGGATGGGACGAATCACGTCCCACCCTCCCGTCATGTGCTGTCGCAGTTCGTGCAGCACCAGGGCCAGCATCGCAGCAAGCTGGCAGTCCTCATCTCGGCGATGGGAGAGTCGCCGGGCGAGTTCGATCTCTGGGACTTTCTCAGTGAGGCGCCTGCATGACTGATTCGATTCGATTGGCTGCGGCGGACGACGTCGTCGCCGTGCGGGCATGCGTACGGGCGGCCTATGCGATGTATCTGGAGCGGATGGAGCAGGAACCCGCTCCGATGACGGCCGACTATGCGTCGCTCGTGGCGGAAGGCGTCGTGCACGTGCTGGACGATGAACCGACGGGGAAAGAGCTGGCCGGGGTGCTCGTGGCCTTCGCGCGCGACGGCCACTACTTCATCGAAAACGTCGCCGTCAGGCCCGATCTGCACGGCACGGGGCGCGGGCGTCTGCTGCTGACGTTCGCGGAGGAGGAAGCTCGGCGACAGGGCTTCGATCGGATCGAGCTCTACACGAACGCGGTCATGACGGAGAACATCGACTACTACCCGCGGCTTGGCTACGAGGAGATCGGGCGGAACGAAGAGGACGGCTTCCAGCGCGTCTTCTTCCGCAAGGGGTTGTAGGATCGACACTTCTAACGAACGCTGTGACGGATTGGGGGCACAATAACGCGCGTTTTGATCACCGGAACCAGCACCAGCACCGGCATCGGCAAGGCCGTTGCGCTCTATCTGGCACGCGCCGGCTACGAAGTGATCGCGACGATGCGCACGCCCGACAAGTCGGATCTGCCGCAACTTGCCTCGTCAGAGGAGTTGCAGCTGACGGTGTCGCGACTGGACGTCGACGACGCGGAGTCGGTAGCGACCTGCTTCGCGGAGACGACCGTCGACGGGCCGATCGACGTACTGATCAACAACGCGGGCATCTTCCAGATCGGTACCACCGAAGATCTGCCGATCGACGTCTTTGAGCGGACGATCAACACGAACTATCTGGACACGATGCGCTGCATTCAGGCTGTGCTGCCTAAGATGCGGGAGCGCAGCAGCGGCACGATCATCAACGTCACGTCCGTGGCGGGGCGGCTGACGGCTCCAACGATCGGGGCGTACACAGCAGCCAAGCACGCGCTGGAGGCGGCAACGGAGGCCCTCGCGGCGGAGGTGAAACAGCACGGGATTAAGGTGGCACTCGTCGAGCCGGGCATCATTGAGACACCGATGACGACGCAAGAAAAGTTGCCCACGAAGTCGGATCCGCGTTACCCGACCTTAGCCCGCATCCACGCGATCTTCGACTCCACGCTGGCCGGCGAGCCGGGCCAACCCGATGCCGTGGCGGAGACCGTCGAGAACGTGTTAGAGGACAAGACGGGGCAACTGCGCTGGCCCGTCAGACCGGACTCGGCGGCATTCCTGGCCTGGCGCGCCTCAATGAACGACAAAGAATGGGTCGCCTGTAATGGAGTCGAGGACGACGAGACCTGGTACCAGATGTTCGAGGACTTCTTCGGAGCCGACATCCGGGCTTTTCGGTGCGAAGACGGGCTGACCGACCCGGGCTCCTCGTCGCTCAGTAGCCCTGGTCCCACACCCGCGATCGACCGGGGGTGAACTCGACGATCGTGCGGAACGGGTACTGGGCGATGTATGCGTCGACATCCGGAGCGGGGATATAGCGCGCGGTGATGGCATGGATCTCAGCGCCGGCCCAATCGGCGTCCTGGTGAACGGTCGCCGTGCAAGAGGCGAGGCAGCCCGCGAAGGGTGCCTCGTGTTCCGCGATCGTGATCGAGCAGCGCGGGTCGCGCAGAAGGTTTCGGACCCAATGGCGTGAGGCATCGCTCCAGACTCGGATCCTGCCGGAATCGGGCTCGTGCCGGAACCAGACGGGAACCGCGTGCGGGGATCCGTTGTGGTTCGTCGTCGCCACGACGGCGGTTAGCGGTCGATCGAGGATGGCGGCCCGCGGAGCGTTCGACACGGTCTAGATCTTCTCGAGTGGGGCCAGCGAGAGCAGCAGCTTCTTGATCCCGGCCTCGTCGAAATCGACGGTGACTTCGGAGTCGGCGCCACGCTGCTTGTTGGCAACGACGGTGCCCACACCGAACGCTTCGTGGCGTACGCGCTGGCCCTGGTCGAGCTGGACCTGCAGCGACCCGTCGGCGTAGTTCGGATCGGCGTATTCGTCGTCGCGAGTAGCGCTGGAGGGACGCCGCGTCGAGGGCCCTTCGTCGAACTCGTCCCAGGTCACCCAACGGTTGCGGGCGGGGCGCACATCCTCGGAGTTGGTCGCGATCTTGCGACCGCGCAGGTCCACCATCCCCTCGGGGATGTCCTCGACGAAACGCGAGCGGGGGTTGTGGCCCGTCGACCCTGCTTGGGAGCGACGGAAGGCGTGCACGATGTAGAGCGTGCTCCGGGCGCGGGTCAGGCCGACGTAGCAGAGGCGGCGCTCCTCCTCCATCTGGGCCGGGTCTTCGAAGGAGCGCTTGTGCGGCAGTACCCCCTCTTCGACCCCGATCAGGAAAACGGTGGGGAATTCCAGGCCCTTGGCGGCGTGCAGGGTGATCAGCGTGACCGCCTGGGGCGGCTCATCGCCCATCGCGTCGATGTCCGCAACCAGCGCCACATCTTCAAGGAAGGTGCTCAGCGCCGCCTCTGGCGCGATCTCGGTGTAGTTCCCCGCCACCGTGCGCAGCTCCAACACGTTTTGCCAGCGGTCCTCGGCGTCGTCGAACTGGCGGAAGAGGAAATCCTGATAGCCGGTCTCGCGCAGGATGACGTCGATCACTTGCTCGATTGTGCCGCTGGCCGCGGCTTCTTGAGCATCGCGGATCATCTGGCAGAAAGCGTGCAAAGCGCGTGCCGCCCGCGCCGTGACTGCCGGGCCGTCTGGATCGCCAGCCCGCGAGGCGGCGTTGAGCAGCCCACCCCCGTTCTCCTCCGCCCAAACACGAACCTCGGCCTGCGACTTCTGACCCAGCCCACGCGCGGGCACGTTGACGATGCGCTCGAAGGCGACCGCGTCGTCGGGATTCTGGACGAGTCGCAGGAAGGCAAGGGTGTCCTTCACCTCGCGTCGGGAGTAGAAGCGGGTGCCGCCGATCAGGCGGTAGGGGATGCCGCGACGGAGGAACGCCTCCTCCACGACGCGAGATTGGGCGTTGGTGCGGTACATGACGGCGACATCGCCGGGACGCCAGTCGCCGCGGGCCACGCCGCTCTCAATCTCACGCGCCACGAAGTCCGCCTCGTCCGCCTCGGAGTAGGCCTCGTAGACGATCGGCGTGGCGCCGTCCTCGTTCTCGGTCCAAAGCTGCTTATGAATGCGCTCGCTGGCCTTGTCGATCACGGCGTCGGCGACGCGCAGGATCGACTTGGTCGAGCGGTAGTTCTGCTCCAGCCGCACGACCGAGGCGTCCGGATAGTCGCGCTCGAAATAGAGGATGTTGCGAATGTCGGCCGCGCGCCAGGAATAGATCGACTGGTCGGGGTCGCCGACAACGGTGAGGTTGTTGCTGCCCGCCGCCCATTGCCGGGTCAGCTCGTACTGGACCAGGTTCGTGTCCTGGAACTCGTCGACGAGGACGTGCCGGTAGCGGCGCTGGTAACGCTCGGCGACCGAGGCGTCGCGCTCGAACAGCTCCACGGTCTTGCTCAACAGGTCGTCGAAGTCGAGCGCACCGTTGTCGCGCAGGACGGCGTCATAGCGCTCGTAGAGGCGCGCAACGACCTCGTCGAAGTAGTTCGCGCTGCGGTTCCTGGCATCCTCAACGGAGACGCCGTCGCTCTTGAAGCGCGAGATCCCGCTGCGAATGGCGCGCGGGCTGTACTGCTTCGGATCGACGCCGAGGTCCGCCAGCGCCCGCCGGATCACGAGGTCCTGATCGGCGTCGTCATAGATCACGAACTCACGCGGGATCCCGATCGCCGCACCGTCGATCCGCAGCATGCGGGCGCAGGTCGAGTGGAAGGTGCCCAGCGACATGCCTTCGATCTCGCCGCCGATCAGCCCCGCCACCCGGTCGCGGAGCTCGCGCGCGGCCTTCTTAGTGAAGGTGACGCTCAGGATCTGCCAGGGTTGGACACCTTGCTCACGCACGAGCCAGGCGACGCGGTGCGCGATCACGCGCGTCTTGCCGCTGCCGGGGCCAGCCACGATCAGAATCGGGCCGGCCGGGTGCGTGGCGGCATCCAACTGGGCGGGGTTCAAGCCGTCGAGAAGCGAAGGCGCCGAAGCGTCGAGGGTCATGGAAACAGGTTAGCACCCATGTTCTTGTGGTCCGAAGGCGGCTACCGGAGGAACGAATCCGTCGGACGGAACGTCTTCTTGGCGTGAGTGACCGCTCACTGACGGTGGTCAGTTCGATTGGGTGAACGGCGTCGGGTGTTATAGTGTGTACTCGGACGCGCTGTTTTCTGCCAAGCGCTGTGGTGGCGGGCAAGGCGGCGAGGACACGATGCCAGACCTGATTCCGTTGATCGGTTGGCCGGGCGGCAGCCTCGAAAATACAGGCATCATCGCCGGGATCATTGTGGGCGCCTATGTGGGTGCGCTCTGGTTGGCCGCGCTGATCTGGACCATCCGCGACGTGCGCGACCGCTCCGACGACCCGATCACCCAGATCGTCGCTTTTCTGATCGTCTTCATCTTTAATCTGCCGGGCTGGGTGCTGTACCAAGTCGTGCGCCCGCCGATGACCTTGGCCGACATCTACGAGCGCCAACTGGAGGAGGAAGCCCTGCGTCGCGAACTCGACGACGCGCTGGCTTGTCCGAATTGTGC
>CAUYZA010000059.1:0-12060 GCA_963577225.1 Dehalococcoidia bacterium
GTCTGGATCGACGAAGAGGGCTGGATCGTGCGGCCGACCGAGGTGGCCGGCTCTAGCGACGGCTTCCGCGCAATGGACCGCAACGACTTCTCGATCCCCGACGCGGAGGCCGAGAAAATCGCGCAAGGTCGCGCTGTCTATCTCGACGCGCTGCGCGACTGGGTCGCCAAGGGCGAGGCGAGCGAATTTGTCTCGCAGGGCGACGATGTCCGCGCCCGCCAGGCCCAGCCCGATGAGACGATCGCGCTGGCCAACGCCAACTTCCGCCTGGGCCAGCATCTGCAGCGCCACGGCAACGCCGCCGAGGGCATTGGCTTCCTGCGCGAGGCGAGCCGGCTGCGCCCGGAGTCGTGGAACTTCTGGCGTCAGACGGCTGACCTCGAAGAGGTGGGTAAATCGGGTGGGCCGGAGTTCTGGGCGCGCGTCGACGCCTTGGGCGACGACCACTACTACGCCCCCGTTGATATGCCGGGCATGCCGCGCTAAGGGCGCGCGCTCTACTCTCTGCTGGCAGTGGAGGGATGAGCGTCATGCCAACACCCGACGAAATTCGACTGAGCGGTTTGCCGCCCCACGATGGGACACTGCGGCTGCCCGAGCTCAAGGGCCGCGTCGAGATCGTGCGAGACGAACACGGCGTGCCACATATCACGGCCGAGTCCGAGCACGACCTCTGGTTCGCGCAAGGCTTTTGCCACGGTCAGGACCGGCTCTGGCAACTGGAGCGCTTTCGTCGCTTCGCGCGGGGAACGCTTTCCCAGATCTTGGGCGAGCCGCTGATCGGCGTCGACCGCTTCTACCGCCGCCTGGGCGTGCAGCGCCACTCAGAACGCGACTGGCCCCTGCTGGGCGCGGACGCGCGCAAGATCCTGCGTTGGTTTAGCGACGGCGTGAACGCGGCGATCGCATCCTTCGACGAGCTGCCCCCCGAGTTCCAAGTACTGGACATACAGCCGGACTGGTGGTCGCCCATCGACAGCATCGCCGTCTGGCGCGTGATCGCCTTCACCCAGATGCGGGACTACCACCTCAAGATCTTCGCCGGGGCCGTGCACGAGCAGTTCGGCGCGGAGGCGGTCAAGCTGCTGCAGCCCGACTATCCCGGCGAGGCGCCCGTGATCGTGCCGACCGGCGCCGACGCTGACGGGCTCAACGCGCAGCTCGCCGAGATTCTGGAGCAGTCGCAGGACATGGTGGCGGCCGCCTCGGACGGGGTTGGGTCGAACAACTGGGCCGTCGACGGCCAGAAGTCGGCCAGCGGCGCCCCGCTGTTGGCGGGCGATCCGCACGCCGTCGTCCAGCTATCTCCCGTTTGGTACCTCAACCACCTCAAGCATCAGGACTTCGACGTGATCGGCGCATCGACGCCGGGCGTGCCGGGCGTGCTGATGTATGGCCACAACCACCACGTTGCCTGGTCGGTGACGAACGCCATCGCCGACGTTTCCGACCTCTTCGTGGAGCGCTTCAACGATGATTTCACGCAGTATGAGCACGAGGGCGAGTGGTACGAGCCCGAGATCTGGCACGAGACGATTCAGGTCAAAGGCCGCGAGCAACCGATCGAGGAGGACATCCTCGTCACGAGGCATGGTCCCGTCGTCAGCGGGGGTCCTGGAGAGGACGGCCCCGCCGTCGCCCACCAATGGAGCGGCCACGACGTGCTGCGGACGTTGGAGACGCTGCCCGGCTCGTTCCGCGCCCGCACCGTGCAGGCCTACATCGACTCGCAGCTGACCTGGTCCGGCCCGCCGATGAACAAGATCCTGGCCGACATGGAGGGTACGATCGCCTACCAACTCGTCGGTGATATCCCCGTGCGGGCGCACCGCGGCGGTAATCCCGTGCCCGTGCCGGGCTGGACCGGCGAGTACGACTGGATCGGTACGGTGCCCTTCGAGGACCTGCCCACATCGGTCGATCCCGACACCCACTACGTTGCGACGGCCAACAACCGAGTCGTCGATGAGACCTATCCGCACTACATCGGCGGCGGCACGCCATGGCGGGCTTGGCGCATTGAGACGATGTTGCGCGAGCGCGACGACTTCGATGTGGCGGGCTTCCAGCGCATGCAGCTCGATCGAGAGACGATGGCCGCCCCAATGCTGTCCAAGGCCTTGGAGGAGTTGGACGTCGACGAGGATCTCGAGCGCTACGCCCAGCTCTTGCGCGATTGGGACGGCGTTCTCGCTCCAGACTCGGCTGGCGCCGCGGTCTATCAGGCGGCAGGCACGGCCTTGATGCGCGATGTCGCCAGCTTCCTGTCCGACCTGCCCGCCGCCGCGGTGGGCATGGCTGCCTGGGCGGCGTGGCCCTCGCCCAACGTGCTCAACGCGATTGCCGCGGGCGACACTTCAATTCTCGAGTTGAATCCGGCCACGCGGGGTCAGTCCTGGAGCGACGTCTTTAACCGTGCCTTGCGCGCCGCCGTGGAGCAGTTGCGCGAGTCGCAAGGGGACGATCACGCTGCCTGGACATGGGCGGGAATGCACCGGCATCACTTCGTACACAACCTCGGTCGGGAAGCGCCGGGCGACGCCATCTTCAACCTGCCCGACGTCGGGCTCGGCGGCGACAGCACGACGGTCTTTGCTTCCGGCGTCGACGCCCGCAGCTTCCAGGCGAAGTCCGGCGTGTCGTACCGCATGATCGTCGATTTGGACGACCTCGCCCGCTCGGTCTGGGTGCTGCCGCCCGGTCAGGTCGGGCACCCCGGTTCGCCGCATTACGGCGACGGCGTCGCGTCCTGGTTGGCTGGCGACTACTGGTCGATGAGTACGCGCCCCGAAGACTACGCGGACAACGCGGAGTCGACTTTGGTGCTGGAGCCGGAGCCCGCGAGCAAGGCCTGAAATCCGCCGCCAGCACGTATTCTGAGCGTACCCGGATGCGGAGAGGGGGACACATGCCCGACGCCAAACTCGACACGGACGCCATGAAACAACGGGTGCAAGAGGCGATCGACGGCGTCTCCGAAGACCTGCGCGCTCTCAGCCTCGATATCCACGAGCACCCCGAGCTGAACTACGAGGAGGTGCACGCGCACCAGGTCCTGACCGACTACCTCGAGCAGCAGGGCTTCGACGTCGAGCGAGGCGCGTATGGCATGGAGACCGCGTTCGTGGCGCGCGCCGGCAGCGGCGACCCGACCCTCGCCGTGCTCTCCGAGTACGACGCGCTGCCGGGCATCGGCCACGCCTGCGGCCACAACCTGATCGCGATTTCCGGCGTCGCCAGCGGGCTGGCGCTGAAGGAGGCGCTGGGCGAGGGCAATGGCACCATCGTGATTCTCGGCTCCCCCGCCGAGGAGGGTGGTGGCGGCAAAGTCGAGATGATCAAGGCCGGCGCTTTCGATGCGATCGACGCCGCGCTGATGTTGCACCCAGCGCCGGGCGATGGGGCCTGGGTCAACATGAACGCGATCCAGCCGCTGGCGGTGGAGTTCTTCGGGCGTAACGCCCACGCCGCCGCCACGCCTTGGCAAGGGCTGAACGCACTCGATGCGTTCGTGCACGCCTACAACGGTATCTCGCTGCTTCGTCAGCAGATGACGCTCGATTCCCGTGTGCATGGGGTGATCACGTCGGGCGGAGAGAAGCCCAATATCATCCCCGACTACACCGCCGCGGAGTTCTATGTGCGGGCGAAGAACGACGAGGTCCTGGCCGAACTCAAGCAGCGCGTCCTGGCCTGCTTCGAGGCGGCGGCGCTCGCGACGGGCTGTCGCTTGGAGTATGAGTGGATCGGCCACGCCTACAGAAACCTGACCACCAACGATGCGATGGCCGAGGCCTACGTCGACAACATGCGCGACTTGGGCAAGTCGTTGCCGACCAAGCAGCAGAGCTTGGCCTTCGGCGGGGCCAGCACCGACATGGGCAACGTCAGCCACGTGGTGCCTTCGATTCACCCCATGTTCGGGATCAAGACGGGCGAGGGGAATCACACGCCGGCCTTCACCGGCGCCGCCGCGACCCCCGAGGCCCACGTCGAGACCGTGATCGCCTCCAAGGCGCTTGCGATGACCGCCGTGGACCTCTTCGCGGACCCCGCTCTGCTGGAGCAGGCGAAGCAGGAGTTCGACGAGGCGCACCGCGACTAGGTTCCTCCCTGACGCGTTCGGCGCAGGCCCGTATACTGCGCGACCGCTCCGCTGGGAGCGTCCGGCCTCCAGCCAGGAGCCGATAGCGGGGAGCGTGACATGCTCGACCACCTGGTCTACGCCGCACCCGATGTCGAGGCGGCGTGCGACGATCTGGAACAACGCCTGGGCATTCGCCCCAGCATGGGTGGTCGCTTCGTCGCGATGGGCGCCTACAACCGCATCCTCTCATTGGGTGGGGGTGCCTACATCGAGGTGATCGGTCCCGACCCGGAGGTGCCCAACCCGGAGGCGCCCGCTCCGTTCGGCATCGCTGAGCTGTCCGCGCCGCGCCTCGTGACCTGGGCGGCGAAGGCCAGCGGGCTGGAGGAGCGAGTAACAGCAGCCAAGCAGGCCGGGATCGACCTGGGCCGCGTGTTGCCCCTCAGTCGCGAGTTGCCCGACGGCAGCACGCTGGCCTGGGAGCTGACTTCCCGTCCGCCGGGCGCGGACGACGGGGGGCTGCTCCCCTTCCTGATCGACTGGGGGGAGGCGACCCATCCTTCAGAGACGGGTGCGCAGGGTTGCCAGCTCGTCGAATTCCATGGCGAGCACCCGGATCCGGACACGGTCTTGCGCATGCTGGAAGCGGTCGGCGAGCCGATCAATGTGACCAAGGCGGACGAAGCAGGGATGGTCGCTACCATCCACGGACCCAAGGGCCAGGCGGAGCTGCGCTAGCCGCAGTGAGCCGTACGTCAGCACCAGAGGGAGCAGCGCAATGGCGGATCGACTCAAGCTCGGACTGAGCATCGGCTACTCCGGAGCCGACATGCACTTACCGATCGATCAGATCCGGCGCGCGGAGGACCTGGGCTACGACTCAGTCTGGACGGCGGAGGCCTACGGCTCCGACGCGCTTTCGCCTTTGGCCTACATCGCGGCCCAGACTGAGCGAATCCGGCTGGGCACGGGCGTGATCCAGCTCGCCGCCCGTACGCCGGCCAACGCCGCCATGACCGCGGGCACCATTGACGCGCTGGCCGGGGGCGACCGCATGATCCTGGGGATCGGCGTCAGCGGACCGCAGATCGTCGAGGGCTGGTACGGCCAGCCTTGGGGCCGCCCCAACCGACGGATTCGCGAGTACTGCGACATCATTCGGGCGATCTGGTGTCGGGATGAGCCCGTCAGCTACGACGGCCAGGAATTCCAACTGCCGTACCACGGCGAGGGCACGCTGGGCATCGGCAAGCCGCTGCGCTCGATCCTGCACATGAACCCGGACATCCCGATCTGGCTGGGCACCGGCACCGAAGCGAACGTGAAGCTGACGGCGGAGATCGCCGACGGGTGGCTGCCGCTTGGCTTCGTGCCGGGCGGGATGAAGACGTTCCAGCCCTGGCTGGACACCGGCTTCGAGCGGGCCGGCGGTGGCAAGTCGCTCAAAGACCTCGAGATCCAGGTCGGTGTGCAGGTGATTATCACTGACGAGATCGGTGAGGCCTTCCGCCAGATGAAGCCGAACGTTGCGCTCTACGTCGGCGGCATGGGGCACAAGAACAAAAACTTCCACAACGATGCGATGGTGCGTCGCGGCTATCCGGAATCCGCCCAGGCGATCCAGGAGCTCTACCTCGAAGGCCGCAAGGGCGAGGCGGTGGAGGCCGTGCCGGACGAGTTCCTCGACGAGCAATCCCTCGTCGGGCCCGTCGAGCGGATCAGAGAGCGCTTCAAAGCCTGGGAGGACAGCGGCGCGACGGGACTCACGGTGCGCGCGACCCAACCCGAGGCGATCGAACTGATGGCGGAGCTGACCGGCGCCAGGGCCAGCGTCTAAGCGCTTCACGAAAGAACCGAGCGCCCCATGGCCGACCCCGAAGCGATCGTCACTGCCTTTATCGCCGAATTCGACGCGGAACACCCCGACGTTCAGACCCTGGTCGCCTATTTCAGCGACGACGGGGTTTATCACAACATGCCCGGCCCCCCTTTGGAAGGCAAAGCCGCGATTGAGAAGGGGCTGGCCTACACGCAGCAGATGGCGTCGCAGGGCTGGGAGATCGTGCATCAAGCCGTCACCGGCAACGTTGTGATCAATGAGCGGATCGATCGCTTCGAAGTGGGCGGCAAGCCGGTTGAACTGCCGGTCGTTGGCGTGTTCGAGGTCAACGACGAGGGCAAGATCACGGCCTGGCGCGACTACTTTGATATGGCGTTTTTCCAGAAGCAGATGCCGTTGTAGCCGGCGGTTTCGGTGAAGGACAGACATGAACCGCGATCACCGCTGGTACTGCGCATCGAAGGGCTGGGCCAAGGCCCTAGAGAAGGGCATTCTGCCCTGGGCCTTCGACGGGATCGAACTGGGCGACGACGCGCTGGAGATCGGTCCCGGACCCGGCCTCACGACCGACCTGATCCGGCAGCGCGTCGACAAGCTGACCTGCCTGGAGATCGATTCGAAGCTGGCGACGAAGCTCGAAGGGCGCATGGCCGGTACGAACGTCACCGTCGTCGAAGGCGACGGCACGGCGATGCCGTTCGAGGACGGTCGCTACACCAGCGCGATCTCGCTGACGATGCTGCACCATATCCCCAGCTCCGAGGGACAGGACGCGCTCTTTCGCGAGGCCTGTCGGGTACTCAAACCGGGCGGCACCTTCGTCGGGATCGACAGCACGCCCTCGTTTCGCCGGAACCTGATACACATCCTGGACACCCGCAACCCGATCCCGCCTTCAGAGTTGGGCGGGCGGTTGGAGGCGGCCGGATTCAGAGACGTCTAAATCGTGGCGCCGCCGCGCGGCGGGTTTAAGTTCCGGGCCAGCAAGCCCGCTTGAGAGCCCTGCGCCTTGTTCTAGGAGCCGAAGGCCGCCCGCAGGAACGACGCCGCCTCGTCGAGGTTGTCGCGGCCCTTGGGCACAAGGCCGAACGACAGGAACGTGTCGTGGTTGAGGCCGTCGTAGTTCGTGTACGTGACGGACACACCCGCGGCTTGCAGCTTCTCGGCGTACTGGGCGCCCTCGTCGCGTAGCGGGTCGAACTCGGCCGTCTGCACTAGAGCGGCCGGCAGGTTCGCGAGGTCCCCCCGCAGCGGCGAGACCCCGATCTCGCTGGCCTGACTGGTGTCGCTGACGTAATGATTCCAGAACCACTCCATCGTGTCGAGGCCGAGACCGTAGCCCTCTGCGTTGTCGCGATAGGAGCTCGTGGAATAGTCCAGGTTGGTCACGGGACAATGCAGGACCTGCGCGATCAGTGCCGGACCACCCTGATCGCGTGCCATCTGCGTGATCACCGCGGTCAGATGTCCACCAGCGCTGTCCCCGCCCACGGCGATGCGGGCCGGGTCGATGCCGAGATCGGCGGCGTTGCCCGCGACCCATTGCGTCGCCGCGTAGCAGTCGTCTGACGCCGCCGGGTACTTGTGCTCGGGGGCGAGCCGATAGTCCACGGAGACTAATGTGCAGTTCGCCGCGTTCGCCAGCGCCCGGCAGACGTTGTCGTGCGTGTCCAGGTCGCAGACCACCCAGCCTCCGCCGTGGAAGTAGACGAGGGCGGGCTGGCCCGCGTCGCCGGACACCTTGTAGATGCGAACGGGGATGTCCCTGGCGGGGCCCGGGACAGAGCGATCTTCGACGCTGGCGACCTCTTCGGGCGTGCCTTGTTGCTCGCCCAGCGCAGCCAGGCCGGCTCGTACCACGTCGGGCTCCAGCGAGCTCAGCGGCGGCGCGTCCGCCGGGACTAGATCGAGGAGTGCCTGAACGGCAGGGTCGACTGGCATGGGTTCGTCACCTTCCGGATCTACACGTGCGGGGAACCAGCAGCAGCGCAAGCAACCTACCGAGCGGCTGGCCTCGTAGCAAGAGACGTTCTCGGGCGATGGATCGTGCTGTGTAGGTTCCGACTAGTCCGGGGGCGGCAAGGTAGACGCCGGCTGTCCGATCAGCGGCGACTACGTCGTGAGCGGGACGGTCTAGTCCTGCCCCGCTGCCTCGCTCGTCACGCTCTCTTGCGGCGTCGCCCACTCGTCGGGACCGGGGTTGCGTCCCTCGCAGAGGGCGACGAGGCGCGGCAGGAAATGGCCCCAGCCCTCGCCGTGACTCGCGGCCATGTCGGCATCGACAAAACCCGAGTGGACCATGCGCAAGACGGTGGCTTCGCCGTCGGCGCGAAGCGTGATCTCGACCGTGCTCGTGCCAGGCGGCAAAGGGTGGCCCTCCCCCTCCCAGCCCCAGCTCCAGACAAGCCGCGAAGGCGGTTCCAGGATCACGTACTCGCCCCGCGCGACATCGTTGCCATTGATGTCGACGCGGAAGAGCCCCCCTGGGCGCGGCTCCAGACTGACGCTGCGTCCCATCCACTGCAGGTAGAGCTCAGGATCGGTGAGGCAGTCGAACACGGTCTGCGGCTGCGCGGCGATACGCAGTTCGGTCTCGTAGAGCGTCGTTGCGGTCGTCATGGGTTGCGCCTCTCTTCTTCGGCCTCCGCCGTCTCGCGTAGTAGATCCAGTCGTTCGTCCCAGAACTCGGCCAGGAACGCGCGCAGTTCACGCAGGCCCTCGGGCCGGGCGCTGTAATAGCGGCGGGTGCCTTGGCGCCGTTCGCTGACCAGACCTGCCTCGCGCAGAACCTTGAGGTGCTGCGAGATCGCCGGCCGGGTCACCTCGAAGTTGGAGGCGATCTCGCCCGCCGTCAGCTCGCGCCCGCGTACGAGCGTGAGAATGCGTCGACGGCGGGGTTCCGCGATCGCGTGTAGCAGTGCGTCCATGCGCAAGTTGTAGCGCGCCCATACGTAAGTGTCAACTTACAGAGAGAAGATGTGCAACCGGCATGGTCCGTACGCGAGGAGGCCGCTAAGCTTCGCGGCGCCAACGCAAGAGGAGATTCTCGATGAAAGCCGATCCGCAGACCGTTGCCTTCAATCAACAGCTCGAAGCGATGCTCGGCGCGGGCACGCCTTGGCACACGATGGGCGCGCAGGAACTACGCGACTACCTCGTTGAGAATCCGCTCGGTCCGCCAATGCCCGATCTCGATGAGGCTCAGGAGCGCACGATTCCCGGGCCGGCCGGCGACATCCCGATTCGGGTCGTTGTTCCGCAGAACGTCGATGGAGTCTACCTCCACTTTCACGGAGGCGGCTGGGTGATCGGCTCGCATCAAGGATCGGACCAGGTCCACATGGCGCGCGCGACGGCGACGCGACAGGCCGTCGTCAGCGTCGGCTACCGTATGGCGCCGGAAGACTCCTACCCCGCCCCCAACGAGGACTGTGAAGCCGCCGCGAAGTGGTTGGTCGAGAATGCTCAGTCCGAGTTCGGCACCGACAAGCTGACCATCGGCGGCGAGTCGGCAGGCAGCCACCTGGCGGTGACGACGCTAGTGCGGATGCGTGACAACCACGGCTACACTGGCTTCCGCGCCGCGGCCCTGCAGTGCGGCGTCTATGACTGCGCGCTCACGCCCAGCGCTCGCAACTGGGGCGACCGCAACCTGCTGATCAACACGCCGGTGATGGACTGGTTCGTTGGCCACTACGCGTCCGAGCGCGACCTCAGCGACCCGGACATCTCGCCGCTGCACGCCAAGCTGGACGACATGCCGCCCGCCATCTTCTCCGTCGGCACGGCGGATCCGCTGATGGACGATTCGCTGTTGCTGGCGGCGCGCTGGGAGGCGGCCGGCGCTGAGACGCAACTGGACGTCTATCCGGAAGCTCCGCACGTCTTCATGGGCTTCCCGACGCCGGCCGGTGCCGAGGCCACGGCGCGAATCAACTCGTTCCTCAGCCGCTCCCTGGCCGACTAGCCGTCACAGTCAGGCGCCGGCCGGACCGGGCGAACTCGGTTCGCTATTCCAGCACACCCGCGATGGCCAGTTCGGTCATCTTCTCGTCGTCGTAGCCGAGGATCTCCTTCAGCACGTACTCGTTGTCGCGCCCGAAAGTGGGGGCGGTGAAGCGGTACTCGGCCGGCGTGCGCGAGAACTTGAAGCGCGCTCCTTCGACGGTGGTCGTGCCGTGCACGGGGTGATCCAGCTCGACGAACTCGCCGCGATGCAGGAGCTGCGGGTCGGCGTAGGCGTCGATTGAGTCCAGAACCGCATTAGCCGCGACCCCGGCCTCCTGCAGTATCCGCTCGGTCTCCGCCGCCTCTTGTTGAGCCGTCCAGGCGGCGATGATGTCGTTCAGTGCGTCCTCGTTCTTGAGCCGCTGCTCCAGCGTCTCGAAGCGCGGGTCGCCGCCGAGAGCGGGCATGAACGCGGCCTCGTAGAAGTTCTCCCAGGCCTCCTCGTCCTCGACGGAGATGGCGACCCATTTGTCGTCGCCGGCGGCGGGGTAGACCCCGTGCGGCGCACGACGCGAGTCGCGGTTGCCGTTGCGCTCGGTCACGCGGCCGTTGACTTCGTAGTCCAGCAGCGCCGTCGACATGAAGTGCATGCCCGACTCGGCCTGGGACTGGTCGATGTAACAGCCCTCGCCGGTGCGGTTGCGGTGGTCCAACGCGGCCATCAGCGCCGCCACGGTGAAGCGAGGCGCCACCCAGTCAGTGTAGGCGCCGAAGGGACCAACGGGCGGGCCGTCCTCATTGCCGGCCAGGTTGACGAAGCCCGAGATGGCGGAGCCCATCGTGCCAAATCCGGCGATCTCGGAATACGGGCCGCTCTGGCCGAAGAGGCAGGTGCTGAGCATGATCAGATCTGGTTTGATCTCGCGCAGTTGCTCGTAACCCAGGCCCCAGTTCCGCATCGCGCGCGGTGAGAAGGACTCCGCCACGATGTCGGCCCAGCGCACGAGATCGCGAACGACGTCCTTGCCTTCGTCCGTCCCCATGTCCAACGTGATGCCGTACTTGTTCGTGTTCATGTTGAGGAAGATGCCGGAGTTTTCCGGCCCCGGCACGCCGTCATGGAACGGTCCGATCGTGCGGCCGGTCTCAACTCGCTTCGACGACTCCACCCGCACGACGGTCGCGCCGAAGTCGGCCAGGTAGCGGGTTGCCGTCGGTCCGGCGATCACCCACATGAAGTCCAGCACTTTGAGTCCTTCAAGCGTGGCGGCCATCAGATCACCCCGTTCGTACGCAGCGCTTCGAGTTCCGCTGCCTCGATTCCCAGTTCCGAGTAGACCTCGTCGTTGTGTTCGCCCAACTTGGGCGCGCGTCGACGGTATTGCAGGGGCTGATGGCTAACATTGACGAACGGGCCGGGGAAGCGGGCACGGCCGTGGCCGTCGGGCCGTTCGACCTCCCTCCAATACTCGCGGGCGGCGAGTTGGGGGCTGGTCGCTACATCCTCGATATTCGTGACTGGTACCAGCAACAACTTGCGCTCCTGCGCAGCCGCCAGACACTCAGTCTTGGTCTTGGTCTGGAGGAATGCAGCGACCAGCCCCTTGATCCGATCGAACTCCGAGATTGGCTCCTCGCCGCTCATCAACGCCGCAGCGAAGCCGATCCAGTCCTTCCCGGCGTCCTCCTCGCTGACCGCTCCCTCCTCCAGCATCCATTGCATGAACCGCGCCGTGAACGGACCGATCGCGTTGCCGAAGAAATAGGTCAGCGAGACGTAGCCGTCGGCGCATTGCCAGATGATGCGCGCCTCCAGCGGACCTAGTTGCATCCCGCCCGACGCGCGCTTGCCCTCCAGCTCGCCGACCGCATGCGAGAGGATCAAGCTCTGCGTGGCCGCGGGGAGGGATTGCACCGCAGCTACATCGATATGTTGGCCTTGGCCGCTGGCTTGACGTTCGATGTGGGCCATCGTGGCGGCTGCGGCGGCGTCTGCCGCCGCATGGTGATAGGCCTGCGGTACGACGCAGCGCACGGGGGCGCGGTCGGGGGTTCCGGCCAGGTAGAGCGGCCCCGACGCGGCCAGCAGAACTAGGTCGCTGGCGCCGTAGTCGACCTTGGGCCCGTCCTGGCCCCAGGGCGTGATCGAGGTGTAGATCAGTCGCTCATTAATGGTGGAGAGATC